>JADFUO010000263.1 GCA_015222115.1 Bacteroidota bacterium
AAAATAATTGAAGTCAATCCTGAATTTTCCAAATTCACTGATATTATTAGTGAATTTGGAAAATTCAGGATTGACTTCAATTATTTTTGCACCGTTTTGTTTTGCCATAACAGGAATCTGGCAGGCAGGCATTACTTCGCCTGTTGTTCCGATTACAATAAACAGGTCGGATTTGTTAGCTGCATCAACAGAAGCTAAATAGGCATCTTGTGGTATTCCTTCACCGAAAAAAATAAAATCAGGCTTTAACAAGCCATTACAATTTTTGCATTTTGGCGGTAACACTTTTAAGCTGATTTCGCCGACTTTATATACAGTACGACAATCCAAACAAATAAGTTTCTTGGAATTACCATGAAATTCATGAACGGTTTTGCTTCCTGCTTCCTGATGTAAATTATCAATATTTTGTGTGATTACCGACTCAAGAAGATTATTTTTCTCCATTTCGGCTAAAACAAAATGTGCTTTGTTTGGCTTTGCCTTACCGAAAAAATCATAAAAAATTTCCCTGATAATTCCCCACGATTCTTTTGGGTTAGAAAAGAAATAATTAATATCCAGCACTACCGGATCGTATTTATTCCATAATCCTGCTTCGCCTCTGAACGGTGGAATACCACTTTCTACCGAAATTCCTGCTCCGGTGAATGCAGTAATTTGTCTGGCATTTTTTATAAGTTCAACCGCTTCTTTAAATTTATCTTCCAAAATAAAATTGTTAAAGGTTTTTAGAAAATTCCAAGCGGTTATTAAACCATCACCACCCTTGTTCCGCCATCATCAATACCCAAACGGGTAGTTTGTGTGATAATAGTATCCTTTCCGCTGTTTTCAACAAAATGGATTGCAGCTCTTATTTTGGGTGCCATACTTCCTTCGGTAAAATGACCTTCTTTAAGATATTTCTTAGCTTCTGCAATCGTAATTCTGTCTAAAGGCTTTTCCTGTGGTGTATTAAAATTCAGGCAAACTTTAGGAACATCAGTCAGGATAAAAAACTTATCAGCATTAATTTGAATGGCAAGCAAAGCCGATGCAAGGTCTTTGTCAATAACTGCATCTATACCCTGTAGCTTATTAGGTTTTACATAAAATGTAGGTATCCCTCCTCCCCCAACAGCAATAACAATATGTCCTTCCCTTGCAATTTTTTCAATTGATTTTTTATTTGCAATAACAAGTGGTCTTGGCGATGCAACAAGTCTTCGCCAACCTCTGCCGCGAGGGTCTTTAGCAAAAACCGATTTAGTTACTTTAGAAATTTTATCAGCATCTTCTTTTGAATAAAACGGTCCAATCGGTTTAACAGGATTTTCAAATGCAGGGTCATCTTTATTTACTAAAACCTGTGTAATTATCGTTATTATATCCCTGTCCATATCATGTGCTTCCAAAACATTCCTTAACTGCTGTTCAAGCATATACCCGATAAAACCCTGCGAATATGCAACACTGATATCAAGTGGCATGTCGGGCAAGCCGTATAGTTTATTTCCCGCAGTATTTGCCAGCATGATATTGCCCACTTGCGGACCATTTCCATGTGTGATAACTATATTGTAATCGCGTTTTATTAATTTTAAAAGATTTTCGCTTGTTTTATATGCGTTTTCTTCCTGCTCATCAATAGTGCCTTTTTGATTGGGTTTAATTAAAGCATTGCCTCCAAAAGCAACAACTGCTAATTTTTTCATAATCTTAAGTTCTTTGTTTTTTTTGCAAAACTAAAATTTTAAATTGAATTTTATTATTTTAGCAGCGGTTTAATTCATTATTTTCGTTTATATCCAAATGAAGATTTCTTCGAAATTCAGTATAAGAAAAATTATCGGTTTATACGGTGGCTTGCTGATATTCCTGCTAATTATTATTTTTGGTGACCTTGAACCCGGAAGTCCTGAAATTACATATACTTTTGCTGTTGCCTTACTGATGGCAATATGGTGGATCACTGAGGTAATTCCTTTGGCAATAACGTCATTACTTCCTGTTGTATTATTTCCTTTGTTCGGCATAATGAACGGAAAAGACGTTTCAGCTACTTATTTCAACCATGTAATTTTTCTATTTATAGGTGGTTTTATTGTTGCTCTTGCCATGCAAAAATGGAATCTTCATAAACGCATTGCATTAAAAATCCTGATTTTTACAGGCATCAGTCCCGGAAGGATTTTGTTAGGGTTTATGCTCGCAACAGCTTTCCTGTCAATGTGGATATCAAATACTGCCACTACAATGATGATGATTCCGATTTTAATTTCCATAATTAATAAATTAGAAGAAATTATCGGTAAAAAACAGATTTCAAAATATTCCATCGGCTTGCTTCTCGGAGTTGCATATAGTGCCTCAATAGGCGGAATAGCAACACTTGTAGG
>JADFUO010000264.1 GCA_015222115.1 Bacteroidota bacterium
ATACAATCATAAATGCCTGCAATATGAAAACAATAGGATTAATCGGCGGAATGAGTTGGGAATCTTCAGTTGAGTATTATAAAATAATAAATCAAGAAGTTAAAAAAAAATTAGGTGGAGTACATTCCTGCGAAAACCTTATGTATTCATTTGATTTTGCCGAAATTGAAGAATTACAACATGCAGGAAAATGGGATGAACTAACAAAATTAATGATAAATGCAGCCAAAAAATTAGAAACTGCCGGCTCAGAATTAATTTTAATTTGCACAAACACAATGCATAAAATGGCTGAAGATATTGAAGCAAATATAAACATACCTTTAGTGCATATAGCTGACGCAGTTGCTGAAGAAATTAAGAAATCCGGATTAAAAACAGTTGGTCTGCTCGGAACAAAATTCACAATGGAGCAGGATTTTTACAGAAGCCGGATTGAAAAAAAATTCAATATAAAAGTTATAATACCAAACGATTATGAAAGGCAGATAGTTCATGATATTATTTATAATGAATTGGTTGTAGGTAGAATTATTGAGTCTTCAAAAGAGGAATTCAAGAAGATAATTAAAAACCTCGAGTTAAATGGGGCTGAAGGAGTAATTTTAGGTTGCACGGAAATACCATTGCTGATCAAACAGGAAGATTGCGATATTCCAATATTTGATACTATGACCATACATGCTAAAGCAGTGGTTGTAATGGCATTGAAATAACATAGCTTTGCAAATTAAAACAAGTCTGAGGCTTCTACGGACTTCCTTCGGTCGTAAGGCTCCATACGGACTCCTTTCAGTCGTAAGGCTGAGGAAAAAACAGAAATAATAGGTTATAAAAATTTAATTCAAAATGAAAAAATCAATAATCGTTTTAGCAACAATTCTAATAAGCTTTTCAGCAAATTCTCAAAACCCAAATTCTGACGTAAAAACACAAAACGACGCATTCATTGAAATGATGGATATCGTGGGAATAACAGAAGATAACCTTGGATTTGAACCCAAAGGTTACTGGACAAGATATCCCGACCCGAATGATATTCCTTACAAAGTTTTAGCTTTTAATGACTTGTTTGCCGAACCGCAAAATATCTATGATTTTGTAAAGGTAATGGCAAATTCTGCTGATATTTTTTTAAGTGAAAAATACTTAAAATCACATGGTGACGGATTATTAAAAGTCGGGTATTATTGTGGCATACGAAATGCTACTGCCCAGTTCAGGCCTTATACAGCATCGTTGTGGGCAGAACTTGACTCTGATGAACCTCTGCTTAATGCGATAAAAGAAATATACACCAAAACCCGTACGGTTTACCGCTACAATGCAATGGGCGTGGCATCCGACTTTCCTTTGATTGAAAAAGACCTGCGCAAAGCTATTGAATCAATTCATCCTGATGTTCAAAAATATGTTGCACGCACAGTGTTAAATCTGCTTGATGCCTACCACTTTTGTGAAATAGCAATGCGTAATGTGGATTGGAAAGATGCAAAAGACTGCTGGCGAATCCGTCATCTCGGCGAAACACAATTTGACGGACTGGAATATTATCCTCAATTAGAAGATGCTGCACAAAATATTGATATGAATTCTATTTATTATGCGGGAATGAAATTGCTTCAAACTTCCGAAAGATTAGCAGATTCATTACTTTATCTGAAAAAATCAAATAAAGCCATTAACTGGAAAAACCAGAACCTGAATGTAATTACACCAATCGGCAGAATAGTTATTTCAGGAACAAAAGATGATAAACATCAATACTCCGATGCTTTATTGGTTGTTGATATTGGCGGTGATGACACATACTTTGGGGCAGTTGGTTCAACACCATCTTTGGATATTCCTGTTTCGCTTACAGTTGATTTGCAAGGTGATGACAAATATAATAATGAAGACGAATTTCTACCCTCGCAGGGCGCTGCTATTTTCGGTGCGGCTATGTTGCTTGATGTATCTGGCAACGACGAATATAAATCAAAACGACTTTCGCAAGGAGCAGCTATGCTGGGAATCGGCATACTTGCCGATATGGAAGGTGATGACACTTATGATATGTGGACTTCCGGGCAGGGTGGCGCTTATTTCGGGATTGGACTCGCAATAGATAATAAGGGTGATGATAAATATACGATCTGGGGTGACGGTCAGGGATATGGCGGTGTGGGAGGAATCGGTACACTAATAAACCGGACAGGCAATGACCATTATTGGGCAGAACCCTTTTCAAAAAATGTATTTCGTCCCGATTATCATTCAAAAGATGGCAAATTAAATTATTCGTATGCCCAGGGCTGCGGTGTGGGACGACGTGGTGATATTACCGACGGACATTCATGGGCAGGTGGAATGGGAACAATTATTGACATTGACGGTGATGATATTTATGAATCGGCAAACTGGTCGCTCGGCTGTGGATACTGGTATGGAATAGGATTTGCTTTCGATGGAAACGGAAATGACAAATATTTGAGTGCAAGCTGGACACAATCTGCCGGGGCTCATTTCTGTATCGGTGTATTAATTGATGAAGCCGGCAATGATGAACATATTTGCTGGGAAGAACAATCAAACGGTTTGGCTTTTGGGCATGATTATACAATTGCTCTTTTTCTTAATCGTGGAGGCGATGACTTGTATAAATTGAAAAACGACGGTCTGGGCTATGCCATTAATAATTCACAGGTATTATTCATTGATACAGAAGGTGATGATAAATACATAACTGCAACCGGCAAAAGCACAAATCTCGGAAGAAAGGAGGAAAATATTTCAAAAAGTCATAATTATGGTGATATGAATATTGTTCATAATTCGCCCAACAGCGTTTCTATTCATTACCTTCAATCAGACCAGATTTGCTTTTTTGCTGATATTAACGGAAACGATTCTTATATTAAAATGGATTTTGAAACAGGTGAGAAAAGTGATGATATCCGTATGAAAAATGGTACGGAATTATTTTCCCCACCGGTAGAAGAAATAAAATCATTGAAGAATAAACGATATTTTGGATTAGGAAAGGATTTTACAAATTGGGGTGGAGTGGAAATTGAATATTTCAGGGATAAGAAAGATGATTAAAATATGGATAAATTTAATATTCCCAATAAAATGAAAGCTGTTATTTTACCTGCATATAATTCAAACATTATCAGGGCTATGCTGACTTTAAGGATTGAAGAAAAGGATATTCCAAAACCCGGCTCAAATCAGGTGCTGATAAAGATAGAAGCAGCTCCCTGTAACCCTTCGGATATTGCATTTATCAGAGGGTTGTATAATATCAAAAAAACATTACCTTGTATCCTGGGCTTTGAGGGCAGTGGTACAGTGGTAGATGCAGGAAATGAGGCACAACGTCTTTTAGGTAAAAGAGTAAGTTGTTTTGCAAAAGAAAATAGCAATGGAACCTGGGCAGAATATTTTATTGCTGAAGCAAATAATTGTATTATAATAAAAGAAAAAATGGATATTGACCAGGCAGCTTGTTTTTCAATTAATCCATTTACAGCTTACGGACTTCTTGATATTGCTAAGCAAATGCACACCAAAGGAATTATCCAGAATGCTGCATCAGGACAAATCGGGAATTTTATACAAAGTATGGCTAAAAAAGAAAATATTAAAATTATAAATATTGTCAGGAAAGATGAACATATTAAGCTTTTGAAAAAAAGAGGAGAAGAATATGTTTTAAATTCACAAACAGAAGATTTTGAGGAGCAACTAACAAAACTTGCTTATGAAATCAATGCTGTTACAGCATTTGATGCTGTTGGCGGAGAAATTACAGGACAGATTATTAATGCAATGCCGCCCGGTTCAAAAACAATTCTTTATGGTGGTTTATCAGGCCAACCTGTTTCAGATATCAGCACATTAGAAATTATCTTTAAAGATAAAACCCTGACAGGTTTTAATCTTAATGAATGGGTCAGAGAGATTGGTAAAAAAAGATTTAATGAAATTTCTTTAATTTTACAGAACATGATTATTAGCGGTGAAATCCGAACAGAAATTCAGGGAAAATTTAAACTTGAGGATGTTGTTAAAGCTATCAGGCAATATATCACAAATATGTCAGAAGGGAAAATACTTTTTAAACCATAAGCCAGATAAACTTGAAAAAACAAATTACAATATTCAAAAAATTATGACACCTCAAAATAAGAAGATAGGTTTATTTTTCGGGTCATTCAATCCGATTCATATCGGGCATTTGATTATTGCCGACTATATGGTTGAATTCACCGACCTGTCGCAGGTATGGTTTGTAATTTCACCTCACAATCCGTTAAAAAAGAAAAAAACCTTACTTGCCGATTACCATCGCCTTGAGCTTGTGAATATTGCCATTGAAGACAACCCAAATCTGAGAGCTTCCGATATTGAATTCAGACTCCCCAAGCCATCTTATACTATTGATACTCTCACTTATCTGCATGAAAAATATCCGCAGAAAGAATTTGCACTAATTGCCGGAACCGATATTTTTCCAACTTTCCACAAATGGAAAAATTACAAGGAAATTCTTAAACAATACGAAATTTACGTTTACAACCGCCCCAATTACGAGATGGGTATTTATAAAGACCACCCTAAAATAGAAGTATTCAATGCACCGTTAATGGAAATATCATCAAGCGTTATCCGCAAAGCAATCAGCGAAGGAAAAAATATTGAATACATGCTTCCCGAAAAGGTTTATAAATATATAAGGGAGATGCATTTTTATGAAATGAGTCAGTATTAATATTATAACACAAATCATGAAAAAATTCCTGCTTTTATTGATAATCACATCTTTGATAATTAAATTTTCCTATTCACAACAAGTAAACGGTGTAATTCTTTCCGACACAGCAAATATTACAATTGTTAAATTATGGGGTACACATGAAGAAAGGGGATTTGCGTATGGTTATCTTCTCGGTGAAAAAATTACCAATGTAGTTGAAGATTACATTATTCCACTTTTTGGAATTTATTTGCCGGCTGCAAGAAATATAATTATTGAAGAGCAGGACCTTGTGATTGATTCGATTTATAAAGAAGAGGCAGCAGCAATAGTTGCAGGCATGGACTCAGCAGGTACAAATCAGGCAGATATTGATTATATTGACGTGCTGGTTTTTAATTCATTCCTTGACATTGCAAAATTACTTGGAGTAACATTCAGGGATTCGCCAATGGGTTGTTCAAGTTTGATGGACTGGGGTAATGCAACTTCAGGAACTGATTTAGACGGAAAATCGGTTATTTCAAGACATTTGGATTGGGACCCTGCCTCAGCTTTAGTTTCCAATCAAATAATGGCTATTCATATCCCTTACGAAGCAGATGAGCAGCCATGGCTATTAATAGGTTTTGCCGGACATATATTTGCTTTATCAGGACTTAATGAAAGTGGATTATCCGCCTTTATGCACGTACTTTCCGATTTTTACGGAAGCGTACAGCATAACAAAGCTTATGAGCCGATTTGGCTTACAATTAGAAAATTTCTTGAAAGCACCGATTTTAATAATGATGGAACAAACAACACCCAGGATATGCATGATGCTGTGAATATTAACTCTAATGGATATGCT
Source organism: Bacteroidota bacterium (assembly GCA_015222115.1). Lineage (GTDB taxonomy): Bacteria > Bacteroidota > Bacteroidia > Bacteroidales > JADFUO01 > JADFUO01. The sequence goes on from JADFUO010000264.1 coordinate 5,598, forward strand.
GACGGATTTATAATTACTTCTCTTGCCCCTTCAATAGAAACTTACGACAGTCTCATCGCCCTTGTTGCAGAACTGGCACCTCAAGCACCGTATCTTACTTTCAGGTCAAACAGCTATGAAGATATTATCCCCGGCGATAATTTATATGCAGCCAACTGGGAAATAAAAAGAAACAATCATAATCATTATTGCACAAGGTATTATGCTATCAGTTATGCTATTGGCGACGGAATAAACATCAGTTCAACCGAAAACTGGAACCTGATGAAAAATTATTCTAATGCTGGCTTGGGAAATATTCAGTTTATGCAGGTAATCCCTGAATTTCAAATTTTAAAACTATCAGTACACAGAAACGGTATGCCGGCTTACCTGAATAATCCTGTTACTTACGACCTGAATTATTTATTTTCCCCAATAACTAATATAACAGAAACACCTCAATTTAAAAATTCTATTAATATTTATCCTAATCCGGCAACCACAAACATTTATCTGGAATATGACTTTAGTTCAGAAAATCCGGAATATTTTATTTATAACTTACAGGGAAAATTTATTAAATCAGGTAAGTTAAACATAAATCAGCCTCCACAAATCAATATCAGTAATATTGATGATGGAATTTATGTATTAAAAGTACTTGATGGAAATAAAACTGATAGAATAAAATTTGTTAAGCAAATTCACTAACCTCAATTATAAAATTTATTTATTTTAGCCAATCCTAAAATAAATGTTTATGCTAAAGAACAAAAAAATTCCGCATACATACGTTATTATATTTTACATCATCATTTTATCCGCTGTTATGACATGGATAATTCCGGGTGGCGAATATGCTGAAACTATTGTTGAAAAAGATGGGATTGAAAAAACTGAATTGACTTTCAAATATATAGACAGCCATGCACAAACATGGCAGGTGTTTGCTGCTTTGTTTAAAGGTTTTGTAAAGCAATCCGGAATAATAGTTTTTATTTTAATGATTGGCGGTGCGTTTTGGATCATGAACCACAGCCGTGCAATTGACGTTGGGATATTTTCATTTTTAAAATTTACTGAAAGATTGGAGAGGAATGTTTTTTTAAAAAAAATTGGAGTTGATAATTTTGTTATGGTTTTCATAATGCTTATGTTTAGTGCTTTTGGTGCTATTTTTGGCATGAGTGAAGAAACCATAGCATTTATCATCATTTTGGTGCCACTTGCAATCTCAATGGGTTATGACTCAATTACCGGTGTTTGTTTAGTGTTTGTGGCAGCAGGATTGGGTTTTGCAGGTGCCATTCTTAATCCGTTTACAATTGGCATTGCACAAGGCATAGCCGAACTTCCATTATTCTCGGGCATTGAATACCGTTTTTTCTGCTGGGTTGTTATTAATCTTATCGGGATAATTTTTATACTAAGATATGCCCATAAAGTTAAACGTAATCCTAAAGCGTCTCCTGTTTATGAAGAAGATGCATACTGGCGTAAAAAAGAAAACCAGGATGTTGAATCAATTGTTTATAAAACACCCATATCAGGTTGGATAACTTATGGAATTATACTCACAGCACTTATTATTTTTTCAATAATCTATCCAATGACCGAAATGAAAGTAGGTAATTCGTCAACTTCTCTACCAATGATACCCATTTCCGTTGTATTATTTGCAATTACCGGAATATTTACACTACGAAAATCCGTTCACTTTTTTGTTTTATCATTATTACTTTATACAATTTATTTTTTGATAGTTGGGGTAATGGGTTATAGCTGGTATATTATGAAGATAGCTACATTATTTTTTGCTATGGGCGTTTTTTCCGGCATTGCAATGAATTATTCACCCAATAAAATAACTGACCTTTTTCTCAGTGGAGTTAAAGATATTTTATCTGCAGCAGTGATTGTAGGTTTGGCAGGAGGCATTATCGTAATTCTTGAAGACGGGAAAGTTATTGATACAATATTGTATGGATTGTCAAAATCTATGAACGAGATGGGGAATATTGCTTCAGTAGGTATTATGTATGTAATTCAAACTATAATTAATATAGTGATCCCATCGGGTTCGGCAAAAGCTGCTTTGACCATGCCAATTATGGCACCATTCTCCGACCTGATAGGCATTTCACGACAAGCAACAGTTATGGCTTTTCAGTTTGGTGATGGATTTACAAATATGATAACACCTACTTCGGGAGTGTTGATAGCTGTTTTGGGAGTTGCAAGAATACCTTATGAAAAATGGGTAAAATGGATTCTGCCTTTTATGATAGTTTTGATGATAATAGGATTCCTGCTTCTGATACCAACAGTAACAATGCAATTGAACGGATTTTAGTATCTTCCTGTTTTCCGCAAACATAAATAAAGTTGAATGTTTCAAGATATAAAATACAGAATAACAACATA
>JADFUO010000265.1 GCA_015222115.1 Bacteroidota bacterium
ATGAAAAGAATATTTATAAGTGCTGCTATACTGCTGTTTTTATCAATATCATGTACTAAATTAGACGATGAAATATTTGATAATATACCTGCAGATAAATATCCTGAAAATGATATTCAGGCAAAATTAATGGTAGTTCCTACTTATGGCGTACTACAATATATGCTCGATGATGGGAACAATAATGATGGGGGATGTTGGTGGTATGCCCAAGAGGTAACTTCTGATGAGATGACTGCACCAACGAGGAAAACAGACTGGGATGATGGAGGTAAATGGAGAGCTTTGCACAAACATACATGGGATAAAAACACAGAGACTATTAATAGAATGTGGGCATTATTTTATAGAGGAGTTGTAGAAGCAAATGATGTAATTGAATATTTAATGCCTGGTGCCGGTAATCCGGATGTTGCGGCAACTATTGCACAAATGAAAACTATGCGTGCTTACTATTATTATTTACTAATAGATAATTACGGTGACGTACCTTATGTAACGTCATTTGCTAATGCACCTGATATGCCGGTGAAAGAAACAAGGCTTAATATTTACAATTCGCTAATTGAAGACATGGAAGAAAATCTTCCATTAATACCAACAGCAACAAGTAAAACTACTGTAGGTAAAGGAATGGCTTTTTCACTTCTTGCAAAATTATATTTGAATGCAGAAGTTTATTCAGGCACAGCTCAATGGGCTAAAGCCGAAGCATATTGCGATAGTGTTATTAATTTAGGCTTATATTCATTAGAAGCAGATGTCTTAGCTCCATTTATTACAGCTAATGAGAATTCACCTGAAAATATTTTCACAATACCTTTCGATGAAGATAATTTTCAACATTTTAATTTACACATGAGAACTTTGCATTACACGAGTCAACTAACTTTTGCAATGACTTTAAAACCATGGAATGGCTTTGCTATTATGGAAGCTCATTATTATACGTATGAAGATATTGATAAAAGAAAAGCGTATTTTTTAGTTGGACAACAATATGATATTAACGGAGTAGAATTACATGACGATGGTGCCGGTGGTGCACTCTTGGTTTTTGATCCACATATTCCGGCACTACAGATGGATGCTTCTTTTACAGATGTTGAAGTTAGAATGTCAGGTGCCAGGATTGTAAAATTTGAAGTTAAAAGAGGTGCAACAATTGATTTAAGTAATGATTACCCTATTTTTAGATATGCCGATATTTTGCTTATGAAAGCAGAAGCTATGATCCGACAGGGACAAAACGGCGATTTTTATGTTAATGAAATTAGATCAAGAGCTGGAGTTCCTGATCTTAGCGGAGTTAACCTGGATATGTTACTCGAAGAACGCGGACGAGAAATGTTCTGGGAGGGCCATAGAAGACAGGATTTAATACGTTTCGGGGAATATAATAAAGCATGGTGGGAAAAACCTGCTACTTTGCCTGATAGAAATATTTTTCCTATACCTCAATGGGCTATTGATGCTAATCCAAATTTAGGAAATTAACTGCTTGAATAATTAAGTAACTGACCTTAAAATACTTAAAAAATGGCAATTTCAACAAATAGTAATAATATTTCAGCGCAAGCTATTAAAAATAAGAAAGTAAACTATAAATCGGCACTGGCATTGCTTACGTCTTTGTTTTTTATGTGGGGATTTATTACCTGTCTTAACGACATCTTAATTCCGCATCTAAAAGCCTTGTTCGACATGAACTACACTATGACGATGCTAATTCAGTTTACTTTTTTTGGTGCATATTTTGTTATGTCGTTGCCTGCCGGATGGTTAGTTGGCAAAATCGGCTACAAAAACGGAATAATTTTAGGGCTTATCATTACAGGTATAGGTGCATTATTGTTTTTTCCGGCTTCTACTTTTATCAGTTACGGAATGTTTTTGGGTGGCTTTTTTGTTCTTGCATCGGGAATTACAGTTTTACAAGTTGCAGCAAACCCTTATGTTGCAATTCTGGGCTCGCCAGAAACGGCTTCGAGCCGGTTAAATTTAACGCAAGCATTTAATTCACTCGGAACTACAGTTGCACCAATTTTTGGTTCTATGCTTATTCTTGCCAATAATGTTGAAAATGCAACAGAAAAAGCTGCAACTGTTCAAATACCTTACTTTGCCATAGCTGCAACACTTTTCGTGATTGCTGCAATTTTTGTTTTTGCAAAACTTCCAATAATAAAAGAGCAACGAAAAAAGGACAATATTTCGGGTAGTGCATGGCAGTACCGGCATCTTATGCTTGGTGCAATTGCAATTTTCGTATATGTTGGTGCTGAAGTTTCTATTGGAAGTTTTATGATAAATTTTTTTAGCCAGGATTCTATTGCAAGCCTCAGCGAAACCGATGCTGCAAAATACGTAGCTCTCTATTGGGGTGGCGCAATGTTAGGGCGTTTTTTCGGTGCTGTTTCAATGTCTGATATCAATTCAAATAAGAAAAATATTTATACATTTCTAATTGCAATATTTTCATTTTTACTTGCGTGGTACATAACTGCACAAATAAATTTAGCAGCAATATTTTTCATTTTTGTTATTCTAAACATTGTTGCAGTAAAAATTGGTAAAAATAAAGCAAACAAAACTCTTGCAGTTTTTGCAATTGCAGCACTTGGTTTAGTAATACTAACAGTTTTATTAAAAGGCGAATTTTCAATGTGGACATTAGTTGCAGTAGGTTTATTTAACTCTATAATGTTTCCTACAATTTTTACCTTATCGATAAATGGGCTTGGCAAACATACAAGTCAAGGTTCGGGAATATTGGTTATGGCAATAGTTGGTGGTGCATTAATTCCGCTGATCATGGGCGGCTTAGCCGATACAATTGGCTTGCACTCCTCATTTTTAATAACCATTATTTGTTATGCTTACATTGTTTATTTCGGACTTAAAGGATATAAAAATGTTAATCAATTAACAGATTAAAAAAATCATTTATAATGAAATTGAAACTAAAATACTACCATTTACTACTGTTGATTTTATTAACACTTAGCTTTTTGGGATGCTCTGAATATGAAAAAACATCAAAAATTTCATCACCATCAAAAAATATTCTTGTCGAATTTCACCTTAAACAAGACGGTACGCCGGTTTACATGGTAAAACACGAGGGGGAAATTATTATAGATACATCTTCAATGGGATTTGAATTTCAAAAACAAGCTGCCCTACTTAAAGGCTTTGATGTTATTGACAATGATATAAAGTCTTATGACGAAACTTGGGAAATGCCTTGGGGGGAACAAAGAGAAGTGTCTAATTGTTATAATGAACTTATCGTAAATATTCGAGAAGCTGCTCCTCCTAACCGCTTGCTAAATATCTATTTTAGGGTGTATGATGATGGTATGGCTTTTCGATACGAATTTCCGGAGCAGGAAGGAGTTGATGAAGTAATTATAACAGACGAAAACACACAATTTAACCTTACGGGAGATCATACATGTTGGTGGATTCCAGGTGATTGGGATCTTTACGAGCACCTATATAATACCACTAAATTTACAGGAATTGATGCTATCAGTAAACGAAATCACCCAAATTTAAATGCTACATATATTCCTGAAAATGCTGTAAATACGCCTGTTACCATGAAAACAGATGATGGCTTGTATTTAAGTTTTCATGAAGCTAATTTGATGGATTATGCAGGAATGACACTTAAAGTGGATAAAGATAAACTGCTAATGCAGAGCGAATTAGTAGGATCTGATATTACAGGGTATAAAGTAAAAAGAACCTTACCTTTTAAAACACCATGGCGAACTATACAAATAGGAAAAAAAGCAGGAGATTTGATAGAATCCAATTTGATTGTAAATCTTAATGAACCTAATAAAATAGGAGATGTTTCATGGTTTACACCAATGAAGTATATGGGTATTTGGTGGGAAATGCACTTAGGAATTTCTACCTGGGATATTGGAGCTACACAAGATATGTCAACCTTTATTAAGAAAAAAGCGAGTAGTAGTAAGCACGGAGCAACTACTGAAAATGCAAAAAACTTTATTGATTTTGCTTCTCAAAATAATATCAAAGGCTTGTTAATAGAAGGATGGAATACAGGCTGGGAACATTGGATTGGTTTTGAAGACAGAGAAGGTGTTTTTGATTTTATTACTCCTTATCCCGATTACGATTTAAAAGAAGTAGTGCGTTATGGAAGAGAAAAAGGAGTAGAAATAATTATGCACCACGAAACTTCCGCAGCACCAAGAACATACGAAGCACAGATGGATGCAGCATATACCTTAATGAATTCCCTAAGAATTCGTTCTGTAAAATCAGGATATGTGGGAAAAATTATCCCTAAAGGAGAATATCATCATGGACAATGGATGGTAAATCATTATAACAATGCAGTTATAAAAGCCGCGTTTTATCAAGTGGCAGTTAATGCACACGAGCCTATAAAAGCAACAGGTTTAAGAAGAACTTATCCAAATATGATTTCCAGAGAAGGATTAAGAGGACAAGAATTTAATGCCTGGGCTACAGACGGAGGGAATCCCCCGGAACATTTATCTATTGTAGCTTTTACGCGTATGCTGGCAGGCCCCGTGGATTTTACGCCCGGCGTTTTCAATATAAAATTAAGCCCGCATAAGGAGAATAATCAAATCAACACAACCCTGTCACATCAATTAGCCTTGTACGTGGTCATTTACAGTCCTATTCAAATGGCTTGTGATTTAATTGAGAATTATAAAGGACAACCGGCATTTCAATTTATCAGGGATGTAGGAGTTGATTGGGAACAAACGAAAGTAATAAATGGCAAGATAGGTGATTTTGTTACCATTGCACGTCAGGAGAGAGAAACAGGTAGTTGGTTTGTAGGAAGTATTACAGACGAAGAACAACGCTCTATTACAATTGATTTCAATTTTCTTGAAGATTATAAAGAATATGAAGCCGTAATTTATAAAGATGGACAAGATGCTCATTGGAATGACAATCCCACAAGTATCAACATAGAAGAAACGATAATTGACAATACAATAATAAAAACCTTTGTCTTAGCTCCGGGAGGAGGCTTAGCCATAAGTTTGAAATTGAAAGATTAAATGAAAAGACAATATACAACAAAAACTCAAAAACAAGCCTGCCCGGCAGATTAAGCAGGAAGAAAGTATTAATATGAAACAAATTATTTACTTGCTTTGCATACTACTGATGTTTATTTCATGTAGAAAAGAGGATGACATTAATCCGCTTATTTACTTAGGGAGTGAAATATCAACGGACAAAAGCAGATACTTGCCGGGAGAAGAGGTTTACATTAGCCTTTCATTAAAAAGGAGTTTTTCAGGGGAGGTAGAGGTAAAGTATAAATATTTAACCGAAGTAATTGATGAAGAAATATTTATAGTAAACGCAAATAATTTGAACTTTCAATGGCAACCTCCTTCTGATGATTTCAAAGCTTATATGGTGGAATTTAGATTTTTAGAAAATGAAGAGCCTGTTTTCTTTGCTTCAACTGCAGTAGATGTTTCTTCTGACTGGACCAAATTTCCCAGGTATGGATTTTTATCTGTTTTCTCTTCTGATATTTCTGCCTCTGAAATAGAGAGTAATTTAGATTACTTAAAGCGATTTCATATTAATGGATTGCAGTTTTATGATTGGCATAACAAGCATCATTTTCCGTTAAAAATGGACGGCAACAGCCCTGCTTCAAGTTGGCAGGATATTGCCGGGAGAGATATTTCATTCAATACTGTTAACAATTATATCCGGGAAGCAAAAGCAAGAAATATTGCATCAATGAGTTACAATTTGTTGTATGGTGCATGGGGAGATTTTGCCTCCGATGGTGTTTCAGAGGAATGGATGATTTTTGACGATGCAAATCATCAAAATATCAATAAACATGATTTAGATGATAATTGGGCAAGTGATATTTATTTGTTGAACCCTGCGAATTCAGATTGGCAAAACTATATTTTCCAAAAGACAGGACAGATATACGAGCATCTTGATTTTAGTGGATGGCACTTGGATCAACTTGGTGATAGAGGTTCGGTTTACAATTATAACGGTAACCTCGTTTCTTTAAAAACAACATTTACTCCCTTTCTAATAAATTTAAAAACAACATTCCCCGATAAAAATATGGTCATGAATGCAGTAAACGGTTATGGCCAACCTGAAATACTGGAAGCCCCTGTCAATTTTGCATACACAGAAGTTTGGGAACCGAATAATACCTATAATCATTTTGCCGAAATTATTAATGAAAATTACAATTTGTCAAATAATTATCTTAGTACAGTACTCGCGGCTTACGTTAATTATAATTTAGCAGATAATACAGGTGAATTTAATGAAGCAGCCGTTTTGATGGCCGATGCAGTGATTATGTCATTCGGAGGGGCTCATCTTGAATTGGGAGAACACATGTTGGGAAAAGAATATTTTCCAAACAATAATTTGTCATTGACTTATAGTCTTACTAAACAATTAGTAGAATACTATGATATTCTGGTAGGTTATCAGAACTTATTACGAGATGGAGGTGAATTATCATTTAATACAGGTATTACCAGCAATGAAGTAGGGATAAATGATTGGCCGGCCATACATGGAAATATAGCTGCATTTAAAAAATCGGTTAACAATATAGAAGTATATCATTTACTAAATTTTGCAGGTATAAATTCATTAGAATGGCGAGACAATGATGGTACATTAACTGCTCCTGATGAGTTTTTGAATTTTACCATAAATGTTCCTGAAACTCATGTTACAAAAGTTGTTTATGTTTCTCCCGATTGGCATGATGGTATACAGGAAGAATTGGAATTCGAGATTTCAGATGGCGTTTGTGAATTTAAGATACCCTATTTAAAATATTGGGGAATGATAATAATAGTATGAAAAAAACACTAGTAAAAAAAGATAAATTGAAGAATGAACTTCGATTAATTCCTCCTTAATAAATTTATTTTAGGAAGCTTAGGAGTGTGTAGTTTTATTACACAATAAAAAAAAATTTACATGTCTAATTTAATACAGTTTTAACTTAATTATTAATTAAAAATTTAATGAAATGAAAAAAACAAAATTTAAAAATTTAGTGAACCTTTCATGGTTCATTTTATTGGCATTAATTATTACAAGCACTGCTTGTAAAAAAAAGAGTGATGACCCCATCGTTCCCCCTACTCCTCCGGTTGAAGATGGTATTTATGTTTTGGGAAACTCTACTTCTTATACAGCGTTAGTTGCAAAAGGAAAGATGGGGGATGGTATTGATGATGTAACTGAAGAATTAAGAGATGGAATGTATGTAAAATATATTTCGGTATCTGTAGCAGGTGATGGTTTTAACGTAGTAATTAAAGCCGGTGCAACAGAAACTACTTATGGTCCTGCAACCAATGAAGTAGATGCGGATCTTATTCAAAGAGGAACTCTTGGAACTTCCGGTGCATTTTCTGTTCCTACTGATGGGCTTTATTACTTTGTAATTGATGTAAGCTCTAATACTTATTTTATTGCCCCTGCAACAAAATGGGGTATTATTGGTATGTCCGTAGGCGATTGGGGTACTGATATTGAGATAGCGACAGGTATCTGGTCAAAAGACGCAATAACCTGGGAAACTACAGATATTGAAATGAGAGAAGGCCCATTCAAATTTCGCCAGATTGGAAGTTGGAAAGTTGTTATGGACGATTACGCTGCAAATACTAACTTTGGTGGTGTTGTTAGCGGTACTTTACCAAATTTAACTACTACTATGGTTAATGGTGGCGATAACTACGAATTGGCTTTAGCCCAGGAAGGTATGTTTACTGTTGCTTTATTATGGACTGATGAAGCTGGTTTTACTTCTGCTTTAACTAAAACAGGTAATGTTGAACCTCCACCAGAATATTTTGAACAACTTTACATGATTGGTCCTGGAGTTAGTGATTGGGATACTGATTTACCTACGGTTGCTGTATATGGCCATAAAAATTTATTCTGGAAAATTGTTTGGATAACAGAAAATGAGGAATTTAAATTCCGTCCTGAACATGCATGGGATGGTGATGAGTTTGGATTTGATGCCGACTTAGGTGGTGGTGAATATACCATTGGTACTGCCAGTAACTTAACAGTAGCTGCAACCGGATACTACATGGTTGTTGTTGATTTAGAAGCAATGAAAATATCAGTTAGTGATCCTGCTGTTTACCTTATTGGTGATTGTGTTGGAGGCTGGGATCAAGCCGTTCCGGAAAACTTGTTTACAGTTGACAACGAAAACGAAGTTGTTACTATAACTAAAGATTTGCTTGAGGGTGACCTTAGAATGTATACTGCGCATCCTTATTTCGCTGATTGGTGGCATGTAGAATTTATGATTTTTGATAATGTTATTGAATTCCGTGCAGATGGTGATGATCAAGAAAGAATCCACTTAACTGCTGGTACATACACTATTGATCTTAACTTTAAGACAGGTGCCGGTTCTATTCAATAGAATTAACTAATAAATAAAAAAAGCTCGCAATTTGCGGGCTTTTTTTTTGCTTACTTAGCACTTATATTTTAGTGATTTTGGGTCATGCAGTGTATATTTATTTATTGCAAATTCATCAGGAAAAATAAGAACTGTAGTGGTTCCATTAGTGTTCAAATTGCAAGATGTTCAAACCTTGTTCATATTAGCAATGAAACAATTAGATAAAAAGTTTCTAACGGGGTGAATAATCGTTTGCGATACTGCATTTGGTCCCGCCTCAGGCTGGAGAAGAAGCCGTACAAACGAATGAGAAGTTTTATAATGCTTTAAAAAAATCGGATTGAAAAAATAATTAAAAAATGATTTGGATAGGTC
>JADFUO010000266.1 GCA_015222115.1 Bacteroidota bacterium
CCGGTTTCAAAATCCTCAAGAATAATTCCTACAGTAGGAACAAAAGTTTTTTCGGCAGTATAGACGCCGGAAGTTGCTGTGTATTCAATAATAATTACCGTACCTACCGGTACATCATCACCTATTGTTACGTTAAAAATTGCATTTTTTGTTTGTTCACAAGCTAAAGTATCTAATTCAAAAGTACTGTTATTAATAGTGATATCACCGCTTGAAGAAAACAGATTAGCTGTGGTGTTCAGTGCGTCGCAATGCCCTATATTTGAAGTTTGGATAATTAAATCGGCAGTTTCGCCGGGGTCTAATCTGCCGTTATCATTTCCGCTGTTGCTGTCATCAATTACCAGATTTCCAACTGTAAGAGAAGGAGCATTCAGGATAATAGTAAATGAAGAGTTCCATGTTTCTTTGGTTTCATCTTCAATAAGCATGTCAAACCAAACTATATGCTGGTCGGGAATTAATTCATCAACAGTAAAAGCAAAAGCATCTTCCTGTGTTGAAGAATCGTGTGTGGCAATATTACCCCATTCCTGAAAATCGTCGGTGATGGTTACCAAAGTATCTTCAGTGGAAAGTGTTGCTGTTACATTGACAGCGTTAGAATTACCGATATTTTCAAGTTTAATATCCAGGGTGATATCTTCACCGAAATCAACAAGTCCGTTATTATTTCCCAATTCATCATTAATTTCAAAACTGTTAAGCATTACGTAAGGACCCTGGGGTGAAGCAACAACAACTGTTCCTATATGTGGTTGTGCATTTTGCTTGGTAACTATAACATCGGCATCGCCCGGTACTGTAATTGGAGTAAGTGGCACAACGGCTATTCCTAAGGAATCGGCAAGGGCAGCACCGTGTAATACGCCATCTTTGGATATTCCAACATAAGCATAAGGTTCGGTAGTAACTGTAAATGTTTGAGCGCCCAAAGGCATTAATGGTTGGTATGAAACAGTTAAAACAGGTGGTTCGGAGAGGTATATCATCACTGAAGGATCGCCCATTACGCAATAAATTTCCCAGTAATATTCGGCAGAAGAAGGTGCGCCTTCGGTAACGGCAAGATTACCTGCGTAAATTATTTCGTCCTGTGTAACATACCATTCTGAAAAAGCTTCGCCATGGTCATGGAACAATCTGTCGTAAGCTCCGAGAGTTGTTTCTTCATAAGGTGGTGGGTTTTGGGTAATAGCACCGACACCAACTCCCCAGTAATAATCAGGGTCCCACATGGTGCTGCTTGAACCTCCGATATAACCTAAAGCACCTTTATTTTCGGCTCTTAATAATGCTTCTCCAAAACAATAACCACTAAATTCATTTGATGAACAACAGTTACCAATTAACAAACCGTATTTATCGGCATTTTGTAATCCTGCTACGTCGCTTATTACGAAAGAAGGATCACCCCAGCCGGAAGGACTGCAGTGTGCTGTGTAATTTCCGAAAGATACACCATCACTTACATTTTGAATAATATCTGCCGAATGACTTCCCGATTCGGGATATAAATAGGTATGTGAAGTTATTCCGTGGTCAACATTAAAATAGTTGATAGTACCGTAATTAATTTGTCCGTTACCCCAGTCATATCCATGATAACTGTCCATGCCTGCTACCATAACAACTTCATTCAGGAAAGAAGGGTCGGGCATCAGATATTGTTCATATTGAAGAGTTTTATCAATTTGAGGTTGGAGATGGGCTGTCGTTTCAGCAGAAAATCTTCCGTAATAGACTTCCGGGAAATAATCGCTTGTGTATTCACAATAAAACAGGTCGGTTACATGTCCGCCTGTACTACCAGACCATGCAGGCACTTGTGCAACATCACCGACGAATAAAATAAATGAAGGAGCAGGGTCTTGCTGAGTTCCTGCATTATATAAGTCCTGTAAGTATGCTTTAATTGATGTGGTTGTGTTTCCAACGTTCGGGTTATCAGTGTATGCTTCAATTACAATAAATCCTTTTTTTGTTTTCCATTCAACAAAAGCTTGCAGTTGAGTTTCAAACATCGGGTCGGAGACAATTACATATTTTACAGGATAACGCATAAAATTATCCCTGCTGCTAAAATGTTGATAATTTATCAATTGGCTGTGAATTGCAGTAAAAAATGGAGAATAATAATTTTTCTTTAATTCAATAGTTTTTAAAATATCTGCATTTTCAAAAATTATTTCAAATTCAATATCTTCATAAACCCTGATAGTATTAGTTACAGGATTATACTGAACCGGAGCAATGTTAACCCTGCCAATCCTCACTCCGCGCATTTGTCCTAAAACATCAATTGTAACAATTTCTGTTGGTGAGAAACTATTATGAAGATATGCTTTTTCATCATAAATAAATTCAACCGGTTCATCGGTTTTCGGGCGGGGTGGCTGAACTGGGAAAATCCTGTTTGTGATATTAAAATCTGAGAGTTGATATTCTTTTACATTGTAACTAATAATATTAATAACAGGAGTGGCATCCTGTGGTAATTCAATTAATTCTCTTTTGACCGGTAATTCCGGACCTCCGAGATTTAAACTTTTAACATATCCTGTTGCAGTTAATTTTGTAAAAACTCCTTTTTCGGTATTAACTTCAAAAGTTCTTATTTCGGCTAATGAATTGGAAAGCTGAAGTTTGACATAATTGCTTTCAACAATTGTTAATGAAGTAGTACCATTAGGTTTAACTTCAATATTGCCTGCAAAAAGACCAAGAGACGATAAAAACAATCCGGTTAAAACCATTAATTGAATCGTTTTAAATTTCTTGAGATTGATTGATTTTTCCATTGTAATTTTATTTGTTAATTAATTGATTTTGAATGATTATTTCTTATTTAAATAGATTTGCAAATGTAAAAAAATATATGTAACTTTTTACGGGTTTAATTTAATATTTTAATAGACAAGTAAGGTGAAAAAATGGTTGCCTGAAATTTGGAATAATTTATTGAAGCTTCTGATTCAAATATTTTTTTGATATTTGCTTAACCGGAACCAAAGTTGCTGCCAGTCCTATTAAAAATACGGTAATAAAAACATAAACAAAATCCAGTATCTGCATTTGCACGGGGTAGGCATCAACAACGAAAGAACCGTCGCCGGGTCCAAGACTGATTATTCCAAACCGTTGTTGCAACCAGCATAAAATTCCTCCAAAGGTCAATCCAAGAATTGCACCAATAACTGAAATGAGTAATCCTTCTGTCAGAAAAATTCTTTTTATCAGTTTTTTGTTTGCTCCCATGCTTGACAAAACTGCAATATCTTTTTTCTTATCAAGTATAAGCATTGATAATGAGCCAATAACATTGAAAGTGGCAATAAGCAGGATGAATGAAAGTATCAGAAATATTGCCAATTTTTCTGATTTCATAATTTTGTAAAGTAGTTCCTGTTGCTGAAATTGATTTTTTACTAAGAAATGTTCTCCTAAAATATTTTGAATTTCCGATTGAATTTCATCGGTATCTGCATCCTGTTCAAGACCTAATTCAATTGAAGTTACTTCATCGTTATACTCAAGTAGTTCTCTTGCAAATTCTAGTGGAACAATAATATAATTTATGTCAAAATCCTGTTGCACTGAAAAAACCCCGGAAGGTAAAATAAGCTGATTATTAAATGCATTTTCAAAATTCAAAGAAGTGCTTTTAGTTCTTCTGGGTATGTAAACAGAAATGGGATTTGTAAAATCTTTCGGATTGGCTCCGAGATAATAAGCCACTCCTGCACCTATTACCGTGAAACTTCTACCTTCGTTTTTAAGGATAAATTCACCGTCAATGATCATTGTATCCAAACGGCTCATTTTTTCAAAATCTTCGCTTACTCCTTTTATTGTTACAATATGCTGTTTGGCTTTATGTTTTAAAAGGGCGTTTTCTTCAACAACTTCGGTGAAATAAACCACTCCCGGAATATTTTTTACTTTTTCTGATGGAAATTCATTTGAATTGAAGGTTTTTCCTTCTTTAACTGTGATTACAAGGTCAGGGTTAAAAGTATTAAAAAGTGAAATGACAAGTTTTTCAAAACCGTTAAAAACAGAAAGAACTACAATAAGAGCCATTGTGCCAATAGTAATTCCAATCACTGAAATCCCTGAAATAATATTAATGATATTATGGGATTTTTTTGAGATAAGATATCTCTTTGCTATGTAAAATGGTAGATTCAAGGGTTTTTGTTATATGTTAATTGTTATATGTTATTCGTTATAAGTTGATAAAAATGTTAAACCAAACAATTAACTTATAACGGTTAACAAATAACTTTTTTATTTCCACGCTTTTACAATTAATCCTGTTCCGGTTTTGTGATGATTTTTCACATCAAGATAATTTAAAATCAAAAAAACAGGAAAAGTAATCAAGTAATAAACAGGAAGCAAAATAAAAAACAATTTTGAAGCATTCAGCATTTTAATCGGGTATTTCATTGATAAGTGCCATGAAATTTTACCGGGTGTTCCGTAAACATATTTTGCTTCGGTTTTTGAGAAACCTGCCTTTTTTAATTTTTCCTGAATTTCCTTAATATTATATCCGTCTCTTACGTGTTCATCAATAAAAGATAACGAATCATTTTTGTCATGGTCATGATCATGGACATCAGAGCCGCCCTGGTCGGAAGGGGTTGATATCAGAACCATTCCTCCATCTTTTAGCGATTTGTAAAAATTTTCAAAAACTTTAACATCTTCTAAAATATGCTCCATCACATCAATTGATAGTATAAGATCAAATGTATTTTTTTTGATAAAAGTTGTAAGATCTGCGGTTTCAAAAAAAGCATTTTTCAGTCCCGCCTTTCTGAAAAAATTATTACAATCTTCAATTTGTTTTTCTTTAACATCAATTCCGGTAATTTTCCAATTGTTATTGAGTTTGGATAAAAAATATGAATATTGTCCAAAGCCTGAGCCTGCATCCAGAATATTGATTTCTCCGGATTTGTTTTTAGCCCAGTCTTTAATTTCTTTTTTTACATGCCATGTGCGGAGCAATAAAATATCAAGCAATCTGTAAAATAGTATTCTTAAAAAAGGTGTCTTGTTAAAGATTTTACCGAGGCTTCGTTTTATCGGGTCGTATTGCATTAATAAATAGTTTGAAGTTTGATGTTAGTTTTTTTGTAACCGTTCACAGTTTGAAATCCATCCACCCATACGTACGTACAAGTTTAGAAATTAGAAATCCATACGGACAAGTTTAGAAATTTATGTTATCCTATTTTTGTGCTGTTGATAAACGCATTCAACTTTGGACCAAGTTTTTCAATTACTATTTTGAACCTTTTTGTTCCACTTGTC
>JADFUO010000267.1 GCA_015222115.1 Bacteroidota bacterium
ACTGTCAATAATATTTCCGAATGCACCTGCGAAAATCAGGGAAATACTTATTATTAATCCGGTATTGGCTTTTTTCCCGATAAGTGTAAATAAATAATATCCTATTGCTCCGACAGCTAAAATCCTGAAGATGCTTAAAAATATTTTACCGAATCCGCCTGCAAGCTGAATACCGAAAGCCATTCCGTAATTTTCAGTGAAATGAATTAAAAACCAATTACCAAGCACATGATATTCTTCACCAATATACATGTGGGTTTTAATCCAAAATTTTAGAACCTGATCAACAAGTATAATCAGGAATATTATTATTAAAGATTTTTTCAAAATTTTTGGGAAACGATATTTTATCTTTGATATTGTTTTAATTTCGCATCAATGCTTAAAGTAGCATGCGGAACAATTTTGAGCCTTTCTTTAGAAATTAGCTTACCGGTTGCCCTGCAAATACCGTAAGTTTTGTTTTCAATCCTGATCAATGCATTTTCAAGATTGTTGATGAATTTTTGCTGACGTGCTGCCAGCTTACTGTTTTCTTCTTTTGATAAAACCTGGTATCCTTCTTCTAAAACTTTAAATGTTGGAGAAGTATCATTTGTACCATGCTCATTGTTATTCGTATAAGCATCGGTAAGCATTTGAAGGTCATTTTTCGCTTTTGCCAGTTTTTCAAGGATTATTTCTTTAAATTCCTGTAATTCCTGGTCGGAATACCTGGTTTTTTTTCTTTTCTCTTTAATTACTTGATCTTTCATAGTATTATATTTTTTAAAAAAAATATTTTAAACCAATTTATTATATCTTATCAATTTTGATAAAAATTTTAATGTTGTCGGTTAATTCAATATTAACTTTTTCGTTGCTTTCAATCTCATTTACAAGATTTAATGATTCAGCTAAAGTTTCTGAACAAATATATAAAAAATTATTTTTAATTGTATCAATAATTTCATTGTTTTTTTCTATCTGAATTATAATTTTATCTGTAACTTCAAAGTTTTTTTCTTTTCTTAAATTCTGGATACGATTAATAAGTTCGCGGGCAATTCCTTCTTCTTTTAATGACTTTGTAATTGTAATATCAAGAGCCACAGTCAAATTATTCAAATTAGCTACACACCAGCCCGGGATATCTTCAGTTAAAATTTCAACATCATCAGATAAAATCTCAACATTTTTATTATTAATATTAAGTAAAATTCTTCCTTCGTTTTCAATTTTATCTATTTCATTCTGCCCGAATTGATTAATTGTTGCGGCAATTTGTTTCATTAGCTTGCCGTATTTTGGCCCGAGTGACTTAAAGTTAGGCTTGATCTTTTTTACAAGGATACCAGAAGCATCGGTTACATATTCAATTTCTTTCACATTAACCTCCGACAGGATAAGGTTTTTAACTTCCTCAACCTGTTTTCTGAATTTATTTTCCAGAACAGGAATCATGATTTTATTTAAAGGTTGACGAACGCGAATATTTGTTTTTTTACGCAGCGACAATACCATTGATGAAATTTTCTGAGCCAGCTGCATTTTTTCTTCAAGGTTTTTATCAATGTATCTTTGGTCAGCATAAGGAAAATCAGTCAGATGAACCGATTCAACATCAAACCTGCCTGTAACTTTGTTCAGGTCAATAAACAGTCTGTCCATAAAGAAAGGAGCTATAGGTGATGATAGTTGTGCAATAGTCTCAAGACATTTATATAAAGTTTGATATGCAGAGATTTTATCATCAGAATAATCTCCCTTCCAGAATTTTCTTCTTGATAAACGAACGTACCAGTTGCTTAAATGTTCATCAACAAATTCCTGTATTGCTCTTCCGGCTTTTGTCGGTTCGTAATCATTATAAAATTCATCAACGGATTTTATCAGGGTATTTAATTCTGATATTATCCATTTATCAATTTCAGGACGTTCTTTTACCGGAATTTCTTTTTCGGAATGAGTAAATCCGTCAATATTTGCATAAAGTGCGAAAAAAGCATAGGTGTTGTAAAGTGTGCCGAAAAATTTTCGTTGTACATCAGCAACTCCTTCTATATCAAATTTCAAATTATCCCATGGCTGAGCATTTGTGATCATATACCAGCGAAGGGCATCAGGACCGAATTTTTCAATGGTTGCAAAGGGGTCAACAGCATTACCGAGCCGTTTTGACATTTTATTGCCATCCTTATCCAAAACAAGTCCGTTGGAAACGCAGGTTTTATAAGAAACAGAATCAAAAAGCATCACGGCAATTGCGTGCATTGTAAAAAACCAGCCGCGTGTTTGGTCTACACCTTCTGCAATAAAATCGGCAGGAAAGCTGGTTTTAAATTCTTCAAGGTTTTCAAAAGGATAATGAAATTGAGCATAAGGCATTGAACCCGAATCAAACCAAACATCAATCAAATCAGGTTCGCGAAACATTTTTTTTCCGCTTTCGGATACAAGAATAATATTATCTACGTAAGGACGGTGAAAATCAAAAGTTTCATAATTTTCTTTTGATTCGTCGCCTGGGATAAATTTTTCAAAAGGATTGGATTTCATAAATCCTGCCTTAATTGATTTTTCAATTTCGGCTTTAAGTTGTTCGGCTGAGCCAATGCAAATTTGTTCTTTCCTGTCATTAGTAGTCCAGATAGGAAGAGGTACTCCCCAAAAACGCGAGCGTGAAAGATTCCAGTCAACAAGATTATCAAGCCAGTTTCCAAAACGACCTGTGCCGGTGGCTTTTGGTTTCCAGTTAATAGTGTTGTTAAGTTCAATCATTCTTTCTTTAAAAGCAGTGGTTTTTATAAACCATGAGTCCAAAGGATAGTAAAGAATGGGTTTGTCGGTTCTCCAGCAGTGCGGGTAAGAGTGTTCGTATTTTTCGGTTTTAAATGCTTTGTTTTCTTTTTTTAATTTTACAATAATGTCAATATCAACATTTTCTCTTGAGTTGGGGTCAGCATCAGGGTCATATTCATTTTTAACATATCGTCCTGCAAACTCACCCATTTCTTCTGTAAATTTTCCTTGCTTATTAACTAATGTCAAAGAACCTATTTCATATTTTTTTGCTATCATGAAGTCGTCGGCACCAAAGCTCGGAGCAAGATGAACAATACCTGTACCTTCCTCGGTTGTAACAAAATCACCAATCAAAACCATGAAAGCATCTCCATCCTTCGGTTGAGCATACGGAAGCAGTTGTTCAAACCTGATTCCTTCCAGTTCTTTACCTGTAAATTCATCGCTTACTTTAAAAGGGATATTTCTTTGTCCTTTCTGGTAATCTTCAATTTTTAATTCGGCATTTTTCTCAGGAAAATATTTATTCAAAAGGGCTTTTGCTAAGATAACCGTAATTGGCTTATTTGTATAAGGATTATATGTTTTTACTTTAACGTAAGTTATATTTTTTCCCACACCTAAAGCTGTGTTGGAAGGTAAAGTCCAAGGGGTTGTTGTCCATGCAAGAAAAAATAAATCTCCATGAATACCTTTAAACAGAAATTCGGATTTTTCACTTTTTACAACTTTAAACTGTGCAACAACTGTATTATCTTTAATGTTACGGTAACAACCCGGTAAATTTAATTCATGAGAGCTCAATCCTGTTCCTGCAGCAGGAGAATAGGGTTGTATTGAATATCCTTTGTAAAGCAGTCCTTTTTCATAAAGTTTGAATAATAAATTCCAAACCGTTTCAATATATTTGTTATCAAATGTAATGTATGGATTTTCAATATCAACCCAGTAGCCCATTTTTATAGTAAGTTCATCCCACAGGTCTTTGTATTTCATCACTTCCTTACGGCAGGCTTTGTTATAATCTTCAACGGAAATTTTTTTGCCAATATCTTCTTTAGTTATTCCAAGGGTTGTTTCAGTAGATATTTCAATTGGAAGTCCGTGTGTATCCCAGCCGGCTTTACGCTTTACGTAAAAACCTTTTAATGTTTTGTAACGGCAAAATATATCTTTAATTGTCCTTGCCATAACATGATGAATACCAGGTATGCCATTTGCGGAAGGTGGTCCTTCGTAAAATATAAATGGCTTATTATCCAGACGGATGGAAAGACTTTTTTTGAAAATTTTGTTTTCTTCCCAATATTTTTCAATTTCCCGTCCTATTTCAGGTAAGTTAAGCTTCTTATATTCCCGGTATTTTGTCTTCATTAAAATTAAAAATTAACTGCTTTTTTTATACTGATTTTATTCTTATTTGGCAAATTTAACTTACTTAACAATCAGATTTGTAATAAGATTCGGTCTTGAGTTTTTGCAAAGTATAATGCGTTTAGTAAAAAAGTGCGTGCAAAAGTAAAAAAAATAAATGAATTATTGGATTATATCTCTTTTGATATTTTGGAATTTACAAGAATATTGCTCAATATTTCGTTTGCGGTCTCGGCAC
>JADFUO010000268.1 GCA_015222115.1 Bacteroidota bacterium
ATCTTAATATCCCGATACGCTCGTTCCTCGCTATCGGGATTAATTCGACTATGAAATTATAATGCGGCTGCGCCTTATATAATTTCAGTCTCATTAACTTTTATCTTGTTACCTTACTTCCTGATAATCTCAAATTCTCCGTTAACATCAAGTTTAATTATAGTTGAAGGTTTAACATCTTTCATCCTGTTATGATACAATTTTACAATATAATCAACGCCATCGATTATCCGGCTTGAGATTTTATTAAACATAAGCGGAGTCGGATCACCCGAAATATTTGCAGAGGAAGACACAACAGGTCTTTTAAACATTTTAATAACTCTCCGGCAAAATTCATCTTTAGTTATTCTGATTGCAATTGTTTTATCTTTTGCAATAACATTTTTTGCAAGATTTTTTGCGTTCGGATATATAATTGTTAATGGAGTATTAATGCTGTTTATCAAATCCCACGCAATTTCCGGTACTTTTTCAACATAATCGGGTAACTTCTCAGCACTGTCAAGAAGAACAATCAAGCTTTTGCTTTCCACACGTTCTTTTAGCTTGTAAATTTTTTGCACGGCTCTTGAACCGGTTGCATCACAGCCAATACCCCAAATTGTATCGGTTGGGTAAAGAATTGTTTTTCCGGCTTTAAGTGCCTTTACTGTATTTAAAATTTCTTCCTCCATAAATGAAATTCTATTGTTAAGAGGTCATGGTTATGACGCCGGTTTGGTAAGGAGGTTAGGGTTATGTATAAATCACCTTACCCATTAACATAAGACCAGACAGGCATCTTTACCTTTACCTTTTCCATACAAAACAATAAATAAAATAAACTATACTCTAAACAATAATTGTTCCGTTCTTATTGTTGTTGCACATTTAAAATGCTTTTTCTTACAGGTTTCTAAACCATGCAAACCACAAGGTCTGCAATCTAATATTTCATTTGTTTCAATCACAGCCGAATCGTCAGATAATGGCCCGAAACCAAATGCAGGCACAGTTGAGCAGTAAATAGTTGAAATCGGTGCATTCATTGCCGATGCCAAATGCTGTGCTGCCGAATCATTTACAAAATTCATCCTGGCATCTTTCATTAATGCAGCGGTCTCCAGAAAACTTAATTTGCCAGATAAATTCAAACAATTTTCACGACCTGATTGTTCAATTATTTGATTACAAATATCAGAATCACTTGCAGAGCCCAAAAAGTAAATCCTCATCTCAGCAGGAACTTCTCTGACAAATTCAATCCATTTTTCAACAGGATATTGTTTGGTAAACCAAAGCGATGCAGGAGCAATACAAATATACTGAAAAGTTTTGTATTGTGATGTTTTTGCAAAATCTTTTTTTGACGGATACAATTTAACCGGAAATTTTTTGTCATCAGTTAAACTTTCAATAAGTTTTAAGTTTCTATCAACTTCATGCGGTGTTTCATTTTTATTTTTTATTGTATGCTTTACTGATTTTGAAAAAAACAGGGAAAACGGATTTTTGTTAAAGCCGATAGTTTTTTTTGCTCCTGATAAAACAGTTAAAAACCCGCTGGAAGCAAATCGCTGGATATTTATCACATAATCATATTTTCTATCTCTTACAAAATTGATAATATCTATATAGTTAAGATATTTTTTTCTTGACTTATCCCAGGTAATAACTTTATTTAAAAAGGGATGAGCTTTAAACAAACTTTGATTTCCTTTTTTCAATAAAAAATCAATTTTAGCCTCCGGAAAATAATGATGTAATTTTTCAATAATCGGCGTTGCAAGTATCACATCACCAATTGATGCAGTTTGTATGATTAAAAATTTCTTCAAAATAACTTTAAAAAATTAGTAACTATTGAATTACCATTGATTTACCATTGAATTACCATTGATTTACCATTGATTTACCATTGATTTACCATTGAATTACCATTGAATTACCATTGAATTACCATTGAATTACCATTGAATTACCAT
>JADFUO010000008.1 GCA_015222115.1 Bacteroidota bacterium
AACTAATTTTGTATAAATTTTTTGTCCAAAAAGAAAGGGAAAGCTATTATGTCAATTCGATTAAAACTATCAATAGGATTAATTATAATTATTTTAGCTTCTAATGTTATATTAGCTGTTGTTACATCTCTTTATGTTGGGAATGTATATTTTTCAGAGGTTCAAACCCGCGTCCGCCTTGATTTAAATTCAGCTCGTGATATTTACAACAATTCTATTGATCAAATTGAACAGGTTCTGAAAGCAGTATCTATTCGTCGAAGAATATCATATCCTCTGGAACAAGAGGTTAAGGGAGACCTTGGAAAAGTTTTACAAAATATTTACAATAACAGTGGTATGGAAATGCTAACTCTTGTCGGGACAGATGGGCGGGTAATATATCGTGCGCATAATCCGCAAAAAAAGGGTGATGATATATCTGAAATACCCATAATTAAAAAAGTATTAGAAGAATGGAAACCGGCAAAAGGAACTATGATAGTCTCACAAGAAATATTGCAAAATGAAAGTGAAGAATTGGCTAACCGGGCGATCATCAAAATAGAAGATACTCCTAAGTCACGTTCCGTTTCAAAAAAGATCGAAAAGAGGGGTATGATCATTGCCGCTGCTGTTCCTTTCGTGTCATTAGATACAAATAATACAGAAAAAAGATTAGGCATTCTTATAGGGGGATATCTTTTAAATAATCATTTTAAAATCGTTGACAAGATCAAATCAGAGGTTTTTCAGGATCAGAGTTACGAAGGGGAAGATATAGGAACTGCAACTATTTTTTTTGATGATCTGCGAATTTCCACAAATGTTAAGGGAGCGAATGATCAAAGAGCTATCGGAAGCAGAATGAGTTCTGAAGTATATGATCATGTTATTAATAAAGGTAAGGTATGGGATGACCGGGCATTTGTAGTTAATAACTGGTATATTACAAGCTATGAACCCATCCGGGATCCGGATAATAAGATAATTGGTTCACTTTATGTAGGCTTGCTTGAAGAACCATATAAAGAGCCACAAAAGGTCATTATAGTGTTTTTTATTATTATTGTGAGTATAAGTGCAATTGCCAGCCTGCTCCTGTTGTTTTTTTATACCAGAAAGTTGCTCAAGCCAATGGATAATATTATGACTATGAGTAAAAAAATAATTGCAGGCGATCTTACTGCCCGTTGTAATATCCATTCTTCCGGTGAGATGGGAATCCTCTGTAAAACATTTAATCGGATGGCTGAAGCTATCGAACAACGTGAGAAAGAATTAAAAAGAATTACTCAACAACAGATCTTTCAAAGTGAGAAACTTGCTTCTATCGGACGATTATCTGCCGGAATAGCCCATGAAATAAATAATCCTCTTACCGGGGTTCTAACGTTTGCCCATTTACTTAAACAAAAGAAAAATAATACTGAAGAAGACATTAATGATTTGGATGTGATAATTAAAGAAACTACAAGGGTGCGTGAAATCGTCAAAGGACTTCTTGATTTTGCACGACAAACCCCTTTTAAAAAAGAGTTTTTAAATATTAATGATATTTTACATCAAATTCTTAAACTGATTAAAAATCAAAAAGAGCTTAGAAGTATTGTTATTGAAGAAAATTACTCAAAAAATATTCCAGATTTTTATGGCGATAAAAACCTATTACAACAAGTGTTTCTTAACATAATTCTTAATGCCGGAGAAGCAATTACAAACATAGGTACAATAAAAATAGTAACTTCGATTGAACAAAATCATATAGTTATTTCTATAAATGATACAGGTTGTGGAATCAAAAAAGAAAATCTAAATAAAATATTTGACCCGTTTTATACAACCAAACCTGCAGGTAAGGGAACTGGTTTAGGATTAAGTATTAGTTATGGAATTATTCAACAACATGGAGGTTATATAGAATGTGAGAGTGAAGAAGGCAAAGGTACAACATTTAATATCTTTTTACCTAATAAAAATAATAATTCAGAAAAACCGACAGAAAAGGAAAGGAGATAAAAAATGAATGATAATTTACTGAAGTGCAGGATATTAGTTATTGATGATGAACCTGTTGTCGGATTAAGTTGTGAACGCATTTTGTCACAGGAAAAAAAATATGAAATAAGAATTGAAACAAATCCTCAACAAGGCTTAAAAGAAGCATTAACGGATAATTACGATCTGATCCTTCTTGATATTGTAATGCCGGATTTAGATGGAATGGAAATATTAAAAAGAATTAAGGCATTGGGAATATCTTCAGAAGTTGTGATCATTACAGGATATGCTACCATTCAAACAGCAATTGAAGCTATTAAACATGGAGCTGCCGATTATGTAAGCAAACCTTTTACACCGGATGAACTGAAAATAATTATTGAGAAAGTAATTAAACATTCGGCATTGCTGAAAGAAAACATAGCTTTAAGAAAAGAGTTACACATGCATCAGGGGTTTGAAGGAATAATTGGGAAAACCCCTAATATGGAGAAAATTTTTTCAATTATAAAACGTGTAGCTACGACAAATGGAACAGTCATTATTACTGGAGAAAGCGGGACAGGTAAAGAGCTCATTGCGAAAGCGATTCACAGACTTAGCCTGCGAAATGATAAACCATTCATAGCTTGTGATTGCAGCGCCTTAGCTCCAACTCTTCTGGAGAGCGAACTTTTTGGCCATGTTAAAGGTTCGTTTACCGGAGCCATAGCAACTAAAAAAGGTCTTTTTGAAATTGCAGATAAAGGAACTTTGTTTTTAGACGAAGTTTCAAATATTAGTCTGGAAACACAAAGTAAATTATTAAGAGTGCTGGAAACTTGTGAAATAAAAAAGGTTGGTGATATTATTGAACGAAAAATTGATATTCGTTTAATCGTTGCTACTAATAAAAACTTATTAAAAATGATTAAAGAAGGAAGTTTTCGCGAAGACCTTTTTTATCGTTTGCATGTAGTTCCAATTCATATCCCTCCATTACGTGAACGCAAAGAAGATATTCTCAGATTAGCCTTAACTTTTTTAGAAAGATTTCGAAAGAAAAACAAAACCACAGTAAAAAATTTCGCTCCCGAAACCATTTCATTAATGGATAACTACTATTGGCCCGGGAATGTCAGGGAGTTAAAAAATCTTGTTGAACGGCTGGCTATTCTTTGTGATTCTGAAATTATTGAACCGGCCCATCTACCGTATGAATTTAAGGCTCAACAGTTTCAAGATTTTTTACACAAACTACCGAAAAAATGGAATGAATTCAAAGAGCTTAAACAACATATACAAGAAAATGCTGTCAGGGAAATAGAAAAACGATTTCTTATTGAGGCACTTCAACGATCCGACGGAAATGTCAGCAATGCAGCAGAAGATGTGGGAATGCAACGTACCAACTTCCATCAACTTTTAAAAATGTATGGAATAAGTTCTAAAGATTTTGTATAATGATATTTAGTAAGTTATATCTCTGCATCTCTGTGTCTCTGCGTTCAATAAAATATATATTCTAAACGCAGAGGCGCAAAGGAACAGAGATAACAAAAGATTAAAATACAGAATAACAGCATAATACAACTTGTTCTTTTATGATTTAATCGCACCCGATTTTTTTTTAACGCTACAGATTTTCATTTTTCCTTACGACCGTTGATTTTTAATAGGCCGATCCTTCAAATACCCCCCTGACCTTTTAGAATTCCCTTAGAATCTCTTGCTGCAAGCCAAAAGAACAATTAAAAAAATCCTTTTTAAATACTTTGTGTTTATGGTGTCCCAATGCGGAAAACAGGTGTAATTATTTTGTAAATTGATGTATAATATTTTATACACTGTATAAATTCTCTAAACAAAAAATCCCTATTTGTTCTTAATAATCAAAATATTATTTTAATATTTATTTATTATCATTTCAGTTATTGTCTGATTATGAGGCTATTCGCGACAAATGAATTTCAACTTCATTTTGATAAAGAATTTTGGAACGCTTATTGCCTAAGTATAAATTGAAAATAATTAAATATAAAAAAAAGGCTAAAAGCCAAAATATTAATTTGAAAAACGGAGGTTATTATGAACTCAGAACATTCAATACTGGTAATTGATGATGAAGCCATTGTGTGTGAAAGCTTCA
Organism: Bacteroidota bacterium; assembly: GCA_015222115.1. Classification (GTDB taxonomy): domain Bacteria; phylum Bacteroidota; class Bacteroidia; order Bacteroidales; family JADFUO01; genus JADFUO01. The sequence goes on from JADFUO010000008.1 coordinate 4,109, forward strand.
CAAGAATTTTATCGAATAAAGGGTATAAAGTGGACTCTAAAACAGAGCCTTACGAAGGCTTAGAATTAGCTCTATCCAATAAGTATGATCTTGTTTTTCTCGACTTAAAAATGGATAAAATTGATGGTATGGATTTATTTAATGAACTAAGAAAGAAAGATCCTTATTTGCCGGTAGCTATCGTTACAGGTTATCCCAGCATGGATACGGCGATTGAATCTGTGAAATTACACGCTTCAGATTATATATTAAAACCATTTACACCTGAAGAAATTCTTAAATCTGTAAACCGGATTATATCTCAAAAAGACATTCCCAGTACGGTAGTTAAACGTAAATTAGAAAAACAATTAGGCTGGGAACCGTCTTATGAACCGATCCAATTCAATGAAATTGCCTGGATACAACAAGGCAAAGACGGCTCAGTACGGATAGGTGGACAACTTCCCAATTTTATTTCAAGTAAAATTAATGATTTGATGCTTCCGGAAGTTAATGATATAATATATTCTGGCTTACCTTTAGCAGGTGCTGTTTTAACTGATAAATCCAGGATCACGATTCCATCTCCTTTATCAGGCAAAATAATTGAAGTCAACCATAAATTAGCAGTAAACCCATCTATAATAAAAGAAAATTCTTTTGAAAAGAGTTGGATAGCCAAAATCGAGCCTTTTGATATTGAAAAGGATTTGCAAGCCACTCAAATGCACAATGTAACTCTACTTTGTAAAAGTTTAGATGAAGTAAAAGAATATTTACCGAGACTCGTTGACCTGGGCTGTATTGTTAATTGTGTAGATACGGTTAACAAAGCTGTAAGTGCCTTAACCAAAGAAAAAAATAAAGTTATTTTTATAGATGGGCCATCTTTGTCTGATAACGGACCTGAATATGTTAAAATAATAAATCAGGAAATCCCCGAAGCAAAAGTTGTAATAATTGGCAAACCAGCTTCGGAATTAGAAGAAACCTTTAGAAAGAATAAAATATTTTATTACTGTGTTAGTTCACTTTTTGATAAGGAAATTACAGATATTCTTTACAGTGTCTTTTCTTCATCACAAGATGATGAGGTATTTGAATCCTGTTCGTTAAGTCCCATACCTCAATCAATCAGAAGAGTAGATATTACTAATAAACATAGCAAAAAGGTTACACTCTTAGTTTTCGGAGACATGCTTTACAACAACTTAGACATAGGTTATATTCTTATTAATAAGCTTGTAGAAAAGTCTTTTCCAATTGAAGTAGCCCGTGGTATCAATCATTCCCAACCGGATGATTCAACCGGCAAACAAATAATTGAAAAGAATAAAGAAAAGAACGATATTATTATAACTTTCCAGGCTAAAGACTCAAACAAACTTCCCGGACAAATACAAAAGGAGATTGGAAAATACACAAATAATGATGGATCAGATAGCAGAATAATCAATTTAGTTATCCAACCAAAAATAATTGACGAAAAAGAGTATATGATTTTCAATAATACAACTACAAAAGCTGTTGCAGAATTAATATTTGATGAGATGACATCTTGTGTATTATAGGCACTTAGATGAAAAATTATAATCCCGATCCCGATATGCTATCAGGATCGGGATTTTTGATCCTGAAATTAAAATATATGGAAAAAGAAAGAAATTGAAAAAAAAGTTGAGCAATATTTAAAACAAGTAGCTTTATGGGACGAAGTAAAATACAGATTGAGAGAACCTGCTTCGCGGCTTTCAATCGGGCAGCAGCAACGCTTATGCCTTGCCCGTGGACTTGCCGTTGACCCTGAGATAATTCTTGCCGATGAGCCTACCTCTGCATTAGACCCTATCTCAAGCCAGGTTATTGAAGAAAAATTTGCCGAACTGAAAAAAGATTATACAATTGTGCATGTTACACACATTTTAAGACAGGCAAAACGAATTGCCGATTATGTTGTGTTTATGTATATGGGTGAAGTTATTGAACAAGGACCTGCCGGCGAAATATTTGAAAATCCAAAAAAAAATAAAACAAAATCGTATTTAAAAGGATTATTTTATTAAAATTGCTAAAATTTTCAAAATATACTAATATCTTAATTTGTAACTAATCAGTATTAAATTAACAATGAAAATTTCTTAACAAATTATAGAGGAATAAGGAAATAGAGGAAATAAGGGAAATAAGGGGAATACAATTGAAATACAATAGAATTACAACTGAATTACAATCGAATGACTATCGAATGACTTTATACCCCTTATACCTTTATACCATTATACACTTATACCTTTAAGGAATTGATTAATAAACTGATTAGTTACCTTAATTTAATTATTTTAATATGAACAATTTTTTCAGAATTACATTTTTTAGTTTAGTTGGATTTCTGATTACTTCAAATTCTTTTGCACAGTTATCCATTAAAGCAGAATTACGTCCACGCGCAGAATTTCGTAACGGGTACAAAGCTCTAAACGATTCTGTAAATGACCCGGCTTTTTTTGTAAGCCAGAGAACACGATTAATTTTTAATTATTCCGATGAAAAATTTAAAATCGGTATTTCTTTACAGGATGTCAGGGTTTGGGGAGATTTTACCTATTCCAGCTCTACCGGAGTTTTTGGAAATAGAGCCAGTACTTATTTGAACCAGGCATGGCTTGAATTATTTATTAACAAATATTCATCATTAACAATAGGACGGCAATATTTGATTTATGATGACCAGCGTTTGCTTGCAGAGCGTAACTGGAATCAAAACTCTTTGTCGTATGATGCCTTAGTATATAAATTCAAAAAAAACACATTCATATTTGATTTGGGAT
>JADFUO010000269.1 GCA_015222115.1 Bacteroidota bacterium
TCCAAAGTTGAATGCGTTTATCAACAGCACAAAAATATGATAACATAAATTTCCAATTTCTAATTTCTAATTTCAAACTGTGAACGGTTACAAAAATTAAAATTAAAGCCATCTGAAAATATTATAGAAATAGAATGTTTAAGTTAAATCAACCTCTTTTTCCAATTGCTTATACCATTCTTTCCCAAATTTCCTTATCAATGGCTCTCTGAGAAATTTATACAGCAGTATTCCTTTTTTTTCTCCGGCTTTTAATGCAGTATCACATATTTGCCATTTATGATAATTCACAGCCAGAAAATCTTTAAACTTATTCACACGAACAGGATACAAATGACATGAAACCGGTTTTTGGAATTTAATTTCTCCTTCATCATAAGCTTTTTCAATTGCACAAAAGGCAACACCGTCAATAAAATAAGTAAAAGCGCATTCTTTGTCACTTATCAAAGGTGTAACATATTCACCTGTAGAATCATAATCAAATACCTCATTTTTTTTAATCACCTTTTTGCCTTCAAAAGTCATAAACGGTTTGATTTTTTCAATGTAATCCTCAAGCAATGAAATCTCTTCTTCTTCAAGTGGGGCACCTGCATCTCCTTCAACACAACAGGCCCCTCTGCATTTATTAAATTCACAGCAAAAATTTACGCTTACTAAATTGTCGGAAATTATCGTGTTATCAATAATAATCATGGGCTAAAAGTAGTAAAAATCTGGGTATAACTATAAACTGTCATGATACTCATCCGATGACTTCAAGTCATCGGATGAGTTAATATTTTTCATTTTATTTTTTATAATCAATACCAAAATTCTGTATTTTTGCATCCGGTTTTTATTGAGAAAATAATATATTCATATATACTGCTTCTTATTAAAAATACGTTCCCGAAATTTCGGAATTCTTTTAGAAGCAGTTATGCCGATAGAAACAACAACTTTAAATTTGCAAAACTTGTCCGTATGGATTCGTTCCGTATCGGTATAAATTAATTAAGAAAGGAAAAAAATGGCTTTTAACCTGAGAAACAGAAATTTTTTAACATTACTGGATTTTACACCCGAAGAAATCAAATTTTTACTTGATCTTTCCACTGACCTGAAAAAAGAAAAATATGCAGGTACTGAACAACAAAAATTAAAAGGTAAAAACATTGCTTTGATTTTTGAGAAAGCATCAACACGTACCCGCTGTGCTTTTGAAACGGCAGCTTATGATCAGGGAGCAAATGTTACATATCTTGGTCCTACCGGTTCACAGATAGGGAAAAAAGAAACAATGAAAGACACTGCAAGAGTTTTAGGAAGAATGTATGATGGAATTGAGTACCGTGGTTTCGGACAAGTCAGAGTGGAAGAACTTGGGAAATATGCAGGTGTCCCCGTCTGGAATGGTTTGACAGATGAATATCATCCAACACAAATCCTTGCCGACTTTTTAACCATGATGGAACATTCCGATAAACCATTACATCAAATTTCATTTTGCTATCTCGGTGACGCCCATAATAACGTTGGTAATTCTTTATTGGTTGGTGCTGCAAAAATGGGTATGGATTTCAGGGCTGCTGCTCTGAAACCTTGCCAGCCGGATGAGAAATTAGTTGAAGAATGTAAAAAAATTGCTAAAGAAACCGGAGCTATAATTACAATTACCGAGAACATTGATGAAGCTGTTAAAGGTGTGGATTTTCTTTATACTGATGTCTGGGTTTCAATGGGTGAACCCGAGGAGGTCTGGACAGAAAGAATAAACACTATGCTACCTTTTCAGATTAATAAAGAGCTTCTGGAAAAAACCGGCAACCCCAAAGTTAAGTTTTTACATTGCCTGCCTTCATTTCATAACCGCGATACAATAATCGGTGAAGAAATTTACCGGAAATTCGGCGTAGAAGCCATGGAAGTAACCGATGATGTTTTTGAGTCACCTGCATCAATCGTTTTTGATGAAGCCGAAAACCGCCTGCATACCATCAAAGCTATAATGGTTGCAACTTTGGGAAGTTAACCTGCTTTATTCATACAAAAACGAAGTGAATTGTATAAATGTGTGTAAGGATAAGGGCTGCAAAGCGGGAA
>JADFUO010000270.1 GCA_015222115.1 Bacteroidota bacterium
ACCTACTATTTTGCTTGCCGACCAACTGATTAAACGTTATTTTTCTAATGAAAATTTGGATAATTGTTCAAATAATTTTACAATCGATAACAGTTGGCAAAAAACAAAAGTATTATTTATTTTTCTCGACAAACACAGAAGCAACCTTGAATTGTTACTTTTTAAATCACAATGTTCTGAATACGAAAACACAAAAGAAAAGTATATTGATTTATTTACCGGATTATATTTAAAACAGTTTGCTCTTTTAAGAGCTTCTAATACTGGATGGAATTCCAATGTTTCCGATTGGTTTATTCATAATATTATCTCATTTTATTTTAATATTATAAATGAAATTATTATGCATGATTTAACAAAAAAAGAAATGGAGCAATATGCGGAAGAAATTAATCTTTTCTTATTCCATGGCTGGATGGCAGTTTTGAAAAGATAATATTTTTTTGAACAATTTGTGAACACTGTTCGTTATTAACAACTAAATATAAAATAATATGAAAATTAAAATAATCAATTTATGGTTTAAAAAACAATCATTATCTATTATTAAATACAGATGGTTTGTTATTTCTATTTTTCTGCTTGCTGTATTAATCGGTTTTTTCGGGCTAAATAAAATGGTTGTGGAGTATTCAAACGAAGGCTATTTTTTGCCCGACGACCCAATGATTGTTATGACCGATGAGTTTAAAGAAATTTTTGGTAATGACTATTATGTTGGGGTACTCGTTGAAAGTGATTCTCTTTTTACTAAAGAAAATCTAGAACTTTTGCGTGAACTCAGCAACGAATTGCTTGATAGTGTCTCTTTTGCCGATAAACTGACTTCATTGACAGACGTAGAGTTTACTATCGGTACCGAATACGGAATGGAAATTATCCAAATAGTTCCAGATGAAATACCTGCGGATAAAACTGCTTTGGAAAAAATCAGGAAAAAAGCATTTAGCAAAAAGAACTTTGCTGAAAAATTAGTATCAAAAGACGGCAAACTCAGTTGGATTATGATGAAACTGCTTCCATTTCCGAAGAACTGGCAGGAAAAAAGAGAGGAAATGCCTGAAATACGAGTTGGAAGAAAAGTTGAACAGATTATCACGCAAGAAAAGTATAAATCCATACACCCACGCGCAACAGGAATGCCTTACCTGAACTTCAAAAAAAAGATTTTCTTTGATAAGGAGACAGCAAGAGTAATGGGCTTGGCATTATTACTGGCGTTTATTTTTCTTGCCTTTGCAACACGTTCATTTAGAGGCGTTATTGTTCCAATAATAGCTACTGTCGGTTCTGTAATAATTGTATTCGGATCTGTGGGTTTTTTAAATATTCCTATTGACGGTAGTATTTTATCTATTCCTATTTTGCTTTCAATTGCTATATCTATCGGCTATTCAATACATATTTTTACATTTTATAAAAAGCACAAACGGGAAACAGGAAAACGTGAAGAATCGGTTATTTTTGCTTTGGAAGAAACCGGCTGGCCTCTGCTTTTTACAGGGCTTACAACTATAAGCGCCTTACTCTCATTTCTTATAATACCCGTGAAATCAATACGTTTAATAGGCTTGATAACTGCTTCAAATGTTGCTGTAATACTTCTTATTGTTATGTTTTTAATGCCTGCTCTACTTAGTTTCGGAAAAGATACAAAACCAAAAAATAATATTAAAAGAGCTTATAAAACATGGCTTGCTTTCCGGCTTGAAAAATTTGGTGATTGGATTCTGAACTATCCGAAAACCATTATTACAGTATCAATTATCCTTGCAATAATTTTGATATACGGAATGACAAAAGTTGTGGCTTCTTTTGATGTTGAGAAAACAATGGGGCGAAAAATACCTTATGTGAATAACTTACTTGAAATATCCGAAACAGAACTTGGTTCGCTTTATTCTTACGATTTAATGATAGAATTCCCTGAAGAAGGCATGGCAAAGCAACCCGAAATACTGAAAAAACTTGATGAACTGTCACAATATGTCGAGACACTGGAATTAACAAAAAGAACAACATCCATTCTTGATGTGATAAAAGATATGAACCAGGTTCTTAACGAAGATAATGAAAGTTTTTACACAATCCCTGGTAATCGTGAACAGGTTGCACAAATGCTCCTGCTATACGA
>JADFUO010000271.1 GCA_015222115.1 Bacteroidota bacterium
AGGATTATCGGAGCAAATAAATTACTTAAGGCATAAGAAGCGGTATGTGGAACCATAGATGCAATATTCGGCACACAATAATGGGTAACGTCATATTTCTTAAACACCGGGTTTTTATGTGTTGTAGGACTGGAAGTTTCAACACAACCACCCTGGTCAATACTTACATCAATTATTACAGAGCCGTATTTCATCTGCCGAACCATATCCTCAGAAACCAAACACGGGGTCATACCTTCGCTTGAATGCACAGCGCCAATAACAACATCGGCTGTTTTTAAAGATTTTAAAAGAACTTCAGGTTGAAAGATAGAGGTAAATAATCTTGTTCCCAAATTATTTTGTAATCTACGAAGTTTATAAATTGAATTATCAAAAATTTTAACCATAGCACCCATTCCCATTGCCACTCTGGCGGCATTTTCAGCAACAGTACCTGCTCCTAAAATAACAACTTCAGTGGGTGTTATACCGGTAAAACCTCCAAGCATACTTCCTTTACCGTATTCTGGATTGCATAAATATTCGGCTGCAATAAAAATTGATGTTGCCCCGATAATCTCACTTATTGAACGGATCACCGGAAAAGTACCCGACTTATCCTGTATTTTCTCAAATGCAATGGCAGTTGATTTTTTAGCAATCAGCTTTTTAAAATAATTTTTATCTTGAGATGGCAATTGCAAAGACGAAAATATTGCTTGTTTTGACTTTAATAATTTTATTTCGTTATCGGTTAAAGGAGCAACTTTAAGAATTATATCCGCTTTAAAAATTTCTTCTGAATGGTTAACAATTTGCCCGCCTGCTTCGCTGTATTCATTATCAGAGAAATGAGCTGCCTTGCCTGCATCATTTTCTACAAGCACTTTATGTCCGTTTTTAACTAACAACCCAACTGCTTTGGGCACCAAACAGATACGATTTTCCTGCTGAATGCTTTCTTTCGGGAGCCCTATAGTAAGATTGCTCTTTTTCTTGCTAATTTCAAGCATCTCTTCTTGGGGCATTAAGGTTTCGGCATGAGAAAATTTTATATATTCTTTTTGATTTGAGTTCATTTTGAAAAAGTAAAAAAATGTTGCACTAATTATTTTTTAATCATCTCGTATACGAAAATTAATAGTAAAAGTTCCTGAATTATTTCATGACATTTTTTTAAACAATATCTTTTAAAAATTCTTGTTATTATGAATAAAATCTGTTTACTTTGTAATTAATATTAAAATTTATATTCCCATGAAAAAATTTTTAATAATACTTTCAACTGTTGTTTTATTTATAATGCTTTTTTCATCATGCAAGTCAAGTCAGAAATGCCCTGCATACGGTGAATCATATAAATACCAGATTGAGCAAAAATATTAATGAGATTTATTTTCAGCATATCGTTATTATTTATTTTATTCACAAGCAATCCATTATTATTTTCGCAGGACATTCCCAAAAACGAAGATATTTATGATAGTGTGCTGTATACCAAAGAAATAAGTGGGGGTATTATTTTTCATAATTTAGGTTGGGGAGCTGAATTCAGGAAAGGAAAAAATATCACAATTTTTAAAAAAAGACTGTTTGAGTTTGATTTTGTAGGAATGAAATCGCCTAAGCAAATTAAAACTTACAATATTTATTTCATTAATGCAAAAAGATACGTTTACGGTAAACTGAACTATGTTTATATTTTAAGAGGAGGCATCGGGCTTCAAAAGCTTTTAAACAGAAAACCTTATTGGGGAGGAGTTGAAATACGCTATTTCTATTACGGGGGAGGATCCTTAGGTTTTGCAAAACCTGTTTATTTATATATTCTTAATTTCACTTCATCAATTTATGAATATGAAATTACTACCGAAAAATATGATCCCGAAAAACACTTTTATGATAATATTTACGGAAGAGCTCCTTTTACC
>JADFUO010000272.1 GCA_015222115.1 Bacteroidota bacterium
AATTAATAGGATGTAGTCCCGCCTCGGCGGGACGCCACGTTCGGGACGTGGAGGTCGCGAGTTCGAATCTCGCCATCCCGACTAATATACTATGAATTATTTTGTGTTTATTCTACAAAGCTTGAAAGATTCAAAATGCCTCTTTAGCTCAGTTGGTAGAGCAGTTCACTCGTAATGAACAGGTCGCCGGTTCGAGCCCGGTGAGAGGCTCTCTTTATACTATTATCTTACAAAACTTTGTTTTTAAACAAACTTTTATTTCAGTCCCGAATACTCAGCTATTTTTTAGGCATTGTAAATTAGATTAAATATTTATTTCGACATTAATTATTAATGTTTTTTAAAAAAAATACTCAATAAGCAACACTCAATAAGCAATAAACAAGTAAAAATTTATAAAAGTATTGAAACTGCGAAGTCAAATATGTAGAAATAATGAAAATTGAATATTGAATGTTGAGTGTTTAATCAAGATACTTATTTAGTTTTGATATAAGACTTTTAGGTGATATTGGTTTTAAAATAAAATCATCACAATTAGATATAATATAATTTTGTTCTTTCTCATCAACAGCATAAGTGGTTTGTAAAATTATTTGTAAATCTTTTCTGAATTTTTTACTTTTGTTTGCATATAGGTCAGAAACAAATTTTTATTAATTAAAATATAAGTAAGATGTTTAAAAAAGAAGTTTATACAGAAAGAAGAAATAAGTTAAAAAAAGAAGTAAAATCTGGTTTGGTATTGATACTTGGCAATGCTGAAGCATCATTCAATTATCCTGCAAACACATATCATTTCAGGCAGGATAGTAATTTCCTTTATTTCTTTGGATTAGATCATCCTGACCTTGCCGGTGTTTTGGATATTGATAAAAATAAAGATTACATTTTCGGCAATGATGTTGATATGGATGACATTATCTGGATGGGACCACAACCTTTGATGAAAGACAGGGCTTCTAAAGCAGGGGTTGAAAACACAGCATCATTTTCACGCTTAGGTGAATTTCTGAATGAAGCTATAAAATCCGACAGAAAAATTCATTTTCTTCCGCCTTATCGCGGCGAACATTTAATTTTACTTAATCAATTATTGGGTTTATCAACCGACAGGGTAAAAGATTATGTTTCTGAAGAATTAATAAAAGCGATAGTAAAACTTAGGTCTGTTAAAGATAAGTATGAAATAGCTGAAATTGAAAAAGCCGTTGACATTGCATACGAAATGCACACTACAGCAATGAAGATGGCTATGCCCGGAGTAGTGGAGCGTGAAATTGCCGGAACAATTGAGGGAATTTCTCTTGCAAAAGGCGGACCTGTTTCTTTCCCCAGAATCTTAAGCATTAACGGACAAACTCTGCATAACCATTATCATGGAAACACCCTTGTAAAAGGCAGAATGATGATCACAGATGCCGGTGCCGAAACAACTATGCACTATGCAAGCGATATTACAAGAACAGTTCCTGTTGGAGGTAAATTCAATCAAAGACAAAAAGAAATTTATGAAATTGTTTTGGCTGCTAATATGAAAGCAATTGAGGCAATTAAGCCGGGTATTCCTTACAAAGAAATTCATCTTTTAGCATGTAAAACCATAACAAGCGGTTTAAAAGAACTCGGTTTGATGAAAGGTGATATTAACGAAGCAGTTAAACAAGGAGCACATGCATTGTTTATGCCTCACGGTTTAGGTCACATGATGGGAATGGATGTTCATGATATGGAGGGTTTAGGTGAAAATTATGTTGGTTATAACAAAAATACCAAACGAAGCGACCAGTTTGGTACCGCATTTCTGCGTCTTGGCAAAGAATTACAGACAGGCTTTGTCTTAACTGTTGAACCCGGTATTTATTTTATTCCTGAACTGTTTGCTCAATGGAAAGCCGAAAAAAAGTTTACTGAATTTATTAATTATGACAAGGTTGAAACTTATTTGGATTTTGGCGGCATCCGTATTGAAGATGATGTTCTGGTAACGGAAACAGGTCACAGGATTCTTGGAAAACCAATCCCCAAAACAATTGCTGAAGTAGAGGAGATGATGGCATAATAATTAGAAATTAGAAATTGGTGGAGATTAATAGAAATAAATTGAGACATCTCTGCGACTTTGCGTCTCTGCGTTTAAAAAATATATTGTCCGGATAACTCCTTTGGAGGAAATTGGTAGAGATTGATGGAAATTGATGGAAATTTGTTGAATAGACAAGCTGGTTAGCGGTTAAAAATTTAAAATTAACCTTTTACTTATTCCAGACTGTTATTGCAAGATGGAATCAATGGAAGATTATTAGTATAACAACCGCTTACCAGCTAAAATACGAAATTAATAAAAATTTTACCCAATTAAAACAGCTTATGACAAAAACCATAAAATATAAAAACAAGCAAATAAATTACAGTGATTCAGGACAAGGTAATGTATTGGTTTTATTACACGGATTTCTTGAGTCATTGGAAATGTGGAAAATTTTTTCTGCCGAACTTACAAAATATTTCAGAGTGATAAGTATTGATTTACCCGGTTTTGGAAAATCAGATTGTATTGAAGATGTTAACCTAATGGAATTGATGGCTGAGGTTGTGAAATTTGTTTTGGATTCGCTGCAAATAAAAAAATGTGTCATGGCGGGTCATTCAATGGGTGGATACATAACCCTTGCTTTTGCTGATAAATTTCCGGAGATGCTAAAAGGAATTTGTTTATTTCATTCACAAGCTCTTCCAGACACACCGGAAGTTAAATTAAACCGCGAAAGGTCAATAGAAATTATTAAATCACAAAGAGAAAATTTTATTAACCGGTTTATTCCCGATTTGTTTGCACCTTCAAACCTTGAGTTGTTTAAACATGAAATTGAAGAACTTCAGGAAAAAGCAGGAAAGACAACCGCCATAGGAATAATTGCAGCAATGGAAGGGATGAAAATCAGGGAAGGCAAGCTGGAGTTTTTGTCAATAACAGATATTCCCGTGTTATTTATTGCAGGCAAACAGGATCCGAGAGTGCCGATTGATAAAGTTATGGCACAGTCAATTTTGCCAAAACATTCCGAAATGCTGATTTTAGGTGATGTTGCTCACATGGGGCATATTGAAGATAAAGAGGCAACATTAAAAACTTTAAAATATTTTGTTATGAAATGTTTTGAATAATAAGCTATCTCAATCCAATGTTTTTTTATTTGTCATACTTAGAGGCTGTTTAAAAATTATCCATTACGTTTATTATGCGTCTTTTTTCGCCATATTTTAGCATTTTTATTCCTGACATAATATTTCCGTGTAACTCTAAAGCTAAAGGAGTAAAAGAAGGGAAGCTGTTTTATTAAAACTTCTCATCATATTTTGTCCAGATATAATCACCTAATTTCCAGGCTTCTTTCACAACTTCATCACCCCAGTTAATTGAATAATTAGTAAGAAATTCAATAGCTTTTTTTGGTTTTTTCTGATATAATTGTAATGCTTCGGCTTCAACACCTTTTTGGTCGTTAAATAATTGCTGTTGAATAGGTTTCCATACTTTTTCAATATCATAACGCATATCACCCCAGCGCTGACATG
>JADFUO010000273.1 GCA_015222115.1 Bacteroidota bacterium
AAAATATCCTTCTTCATTTCTTACATCATAAATAACAAATTGCCTGATTTTATCATACCACTCGGGTTCTGTTTCTTGTTGCAAACTATCAGTTTCCTTGATACATTCCGGGAATATTTTTTCGAGATTTTCTTCTTCGCCAATTGATGAGTTTACTGTATGTAATAAGTCGCAAATAGATATTTTTCCGATTTTGGCAACATCATTAAAAGTAGCCCATCTTGCTACAGTATTAAAGATTAATTTGTTATTCAGCTTTTTAAATTTTGACGAATAACTTATTAGTACATCTTTTAGCTCCGGATGTTTTTCCAAAGCAGTTTTTATTTTTGTATCTCCTTTAATTATCATTACTTTTTTTATTTAAATTTTAACTATTATAGTTCTGTCTTCCGTCTTCCGTTTGCCGATTGCCAACTACCGACTTATTCGTGAGATATTGCCTCAACCGGGCAGGATTCTTCACCTTCAAGGGCGCTTTCTTCAAGTTCTGCCGGTATAATGTCCTTAATAACATGAGCTTTATCATCGTCTCTCATTTCAAATACTTCAGGGCAAACGCCTTCACATGCCCCGCAACCTATACATAATTCCTGATCTACTATAAATTTCATGATTATTCAATTTTAATTTAATACTAATTTTTTATGCAAAATTATTATGATGTCACCATTAAAAATGTAACATAAGTTACAAATAAGCAATTATTTTGTAGTTTTGAAGAAAATTAATATTTAATAATATGTATTCAAAATTCTCAGAAACACCAATCTTTAAAGGGATAAATCCGGGCGAAGTTGTACATATTTTAAATTTAGTACATCATCAAATAAAAACTTACGAGCCTGAAACAATTATTGCATACAGCGGTGATGAATGTATAAATTTATATATTTTAATAGAAGGAAGCGTAAGAGGTGAAGCTGTTGATCTTAAAGGAAAAGTTATTAAAATAGAAGATATTAATGCACCTGATACATTTGCCGAAGCATTTTTGTTTGCCGATGAAAATAACTTGCTTGTAAACATTGTAACAAACACAAAAACTAAAATTTTAATTATCTATAAAAATGATTTATTGCAATTATTCAAATCGAATAAAAAAATATTAGAAAATTATTTGAATATTATTTCAAACAGATTTGTGCTTGTTACAAAGAAATTGAAATTTTTATCATTAAAAACCATTAAAGGAAAACTTGCAAACTACATTTTAGGTTTAGAAAGAAAGAATGAAGGAAAACAGCACTTTTTAATTGACAAAACTCAGGAACAATTGGCAGAATATTTTGGAGTTACCCGTCCGTCATTGGCAAGGGCTCTTGGCGAAATGAAAGATGAAGGTTTGATAGAAATTAAAAGGAAAGAAATTAAAATTCTTGATAGAAATAGTTTGGTTCAAATGTTAAAATAATTTACAAAATTATATGCACTTTTATAAAGGGATAAAAAAAATACTGATTAAAAATTAATGCATTATGAGAGAAAATATTTCAGAACGTTTTTTAGAGTTTACAGGTAAAATTATTTTATTAACATTAGTGATTTTATGCCTGTCGGCATTTACTGAAGGCGACAAGAACTGGCCACATCCGTTACCCTGCCGTATTAAAAACAGCATGAATCCCGAATTATTTATTATGACTCTCGGTGATGTGAAAACCAAATTATCCCAAGGTATTTTTTATCCTGAAAAAGATTTAATTATCCTTAATGACGGCAGCGAAATAACAAACTATTATAAAGACACTTTAGAAATAAAATATTTTATGCCGATTGATAAAACCGATTTCCCATTACCTCCTTCGGGTTGGTGTTCGTGGTATTACTATTATCAGGAAATTTCTGCAGACGAGATAAAGAAAAATGCCAAATGGCTTGCTGAAAATCTGAAAGAATATGGCGGCATTTATTGTCAGATTGATGACGGATGGCAGGGAACCGGGCATGGTCTGGGCGAAAACCGCGACTGGACAACCATTGATAAACGGTTTCCCGAAGGCATGAAAGAACTTGCAACATACATCCGCGAATTAGGATTATTGCCAGGCATCTGGTTGGCGCCACATGGTCAAAGCAATAGGGAAGTTGTAGATAAATGGAACGCGTTTCTTTTAAAAGAAGATCGCACCACAGCTTCCGACACTTGGGAAGGAACATATCTGGTAGACCCAACTGCCTCTGATGCCGATGAATATATGAAAGATTTATTCAATACCATGGCAGATAAATGGGGCTATGATTATTTTAAAATTGATGGCCAGCCAATTGTTATCAACGAGTATAAAAATAAACAATCGTTTATGAAAAACTCTGATGAAAATCCTGTTGAATTATATCGCCATACTTTAAACACCATTCGCGAAGCAATTGGCGAGAAACGCTATTTGTTGGGTTGTTGGGGCATCCCGCTTGATGGTATCGGGATAATGAACGGTTCGCGAACCGGTGGGGATGTTTTCCTGGATTGGGATGAAGGATTCATAACTGCTGTTAATGCAACTATGTCTTATTATTACCTGCATAACATAGCCTGGTATTGCGACCCTGATGTGATGTGTGTACGTTCACCATTAACCATGGATATGGCTCGTGCCTGGGCAACATTGCAGGGTTTGACAGGTCAGGGATTGATGGATAGCGACAGACTAATGGATTTGTCCCCTGAACGTGTTGAGATAATGAAACGGGTTTACCCGGCAGTTGACATCCGCCCTCTTGATTTATTTCCATCAAAAAGGAATAAGAAAATTTGGGATTTGAAAATTAATCATCTCGGAAGAAATTATGATATTGCCGGATGTTTTAATTATAAAAAAAACAAGACGGATGTTGTTCATCTTAATTGGGAAGAGCTGGGTTTACCTGCAAATGCTAAAGTTCATGTTTTTGATTTCTGGAACGAAGAATATCTGGGTTGCTGGGAAAAAGGATATTTTGCTCATTTGGCACCTGCAAGTTGCCAGGTTTTAACATTAATGGTTGCCGAAGAATATCCTCAACTGATTTCCACTAACCGGCACATAACTCAAGGATGGGTTGATTTGATTAAGTGTAGTTTTGATGAAAAAACTAATACTTATTCGGGCGAAAGCCAAGTAATCGGCAACGATACCTATGAATTACGATTTGTTTTCCCCCGCCCAGGAAAGACTTATCGCATAAAATCTGCTGTAGCTGAAAACCTGAAGGCTGTTATTAATAACCATCAGGGTTGGGCAAGTATTAGGTTTACAAGTCCTGAATCAAAAAAAATAACATGGAAGGTGATTTTTGAACCAACTGAAATATATACTTATCCTGTTAACAAACCCTATAAAATTAATGTTGAGCCGCTTGGCTTCAACGGGGTAAAATTATCGTGGTTTCCAAATTATTATTTAACTGCCGGGTACAACGTTTATTACAATAATGTGTTACTCGGAATGACTCCTGAAAGCAATGTTATTTTACGAAACCTGAATTTTTTAGAAAATGATTTCATTGAAATTGCTTCGGTTTGGTATGATGGTACTGAAAGCCAAAAGAAAACATCTGTAAAAATTGAACTCGATAAGTTTTATCCAGATGAAATATTTTTGTCAGATATTGAGCCGAATTCTGCTACTGCCGGCTGGGGTGGTACTCCTAAAAATGATGAAGCAATTGACAACCGTCCATTGATTATCGGGGATAAAACTTATTCCAAAGGAATTGGTACTCATGCAGTTTCTGATATTGAATATTCTTTAAAAGGATTTTATAAGAAATTTACCGCTGAAGTGGGCCTGGATGCTTATTCTTTAAAATGTAAGCAAGGCACAGTAGTATTTCAGGTTTTTGGGGATGATAAATTGCTATGGGAAAGCGGGGTGATAAAATATTCCGATCCTGTTTTGCCAATAAATATTGATATTTCAGGAGTTGATGTTTTAAGGCTTCATGTTGGCGATGCAGGCGATGGTATTGATTATGACCACGCAAACTGGGGAAATGCGAAGATTGGAAAATGATACTACAATAATTTCGCAAGTTAATGATAATATTCTGATGAAGAAAACCCTTCGTCTTCGCTCAGGGTGACTGTCAGTCCGATTGTCAGTCCGATTGTCAGTCCGATTGTCAGTCCGAGCGAAGTCGAGGACAATCCAGAGGTTACATAAATGCCTGCGGTTTTAATGTGCTATTAAATAAATTATAAAAAGATGAAAATAAAACTTATACTATTTTTAGTTTTACTTTTTTTTGTTTCGTTTGCTTTTGCTCAAACGCAATCTGTTTTTCCACAAGATAAAGTAAATAAAGTGATTTTTGAATACTGGAAAAAAAAGATAGAAAATAAAGCTAAAGAAAAAACACTTCATCATCCAAAATCCTTTGAAGCGAACAGAACTCATTTTGGCTTCAATCCATTTTCTATAGAAAAAAAGGATTTTAACATAACTGATAACAAGGATGTTCTATACATAGGTCCTAATCCGGATACTTTTTTTATATGTTCGGATTATGTTCAGAATGGAGATATTGTAATCTTCGGTCAGGGAATTCTTGTAGTTGACAGTGCAAAACTCACTCTTTCCGGTCATTTATATGCACAAGACGAGGGTCAGGCATTTTTCAGGAATGATGCACACTTGCATTTTAACCAGTTTTATGTTGGTCAGTATTTTGTATGGCTGGTAGACAATGCTAAATTTGAAGCCACGGATGCAACAGTGGATGCTAACGGGGTTATGCACTATGCTCAATTGCATGATAGGTGTACTTATATTGCTACAAATACATACTTCCCTGACTGGACATTCAGGAAAGTTTTCAATACATCCACTCTTATCCTTGAAGATGTAAATCATGTAGGTGATATTATGGTGGATGATTCCTGCTATATTCATTTTACGCGTTGCGATACATTAATGCCATGGTTCCAGACACCTGATGGTTCGGTTGTAAATATTCAATTTCCTGACCCGGATTATGTTGACCACTTTGAGTTTTCAGACAATACACCCGGTATTGATAACATTCATTACACATTCATAGCAGACTCGTGTACTCAATGCTGGTGGTCGCTTGAAACACTTCCCGGTTGTGATGTTACAATTAATAACTCTATAATACGAGGCTCATGCGTTAGGATGTTCGGTTCGGATACAATTAATATAGACAGCATACAAAATTATACGTTTCACGCGAACCTTGATGTCGCGCTTGGAGACAGGCATTTGGAATATAATAATTCTTATATTTACTGGTGGAACTGGTATCCTTATGAAAATGTTGTATTCAATATTGATTCATGTTCTTTTGGTGAAATGATAGGTAGAGGCGAGTCTAAAACTTATGCAACAAACTGTATCCATGATGGTGCTACAATAATGCTAAGTGCCGGCGACAGTGCATTTGTTTCATTTGCTGATGGAATAAGCTACAGCTTCGTGGGCACTTTTAAAGGAGGCACTTTCCTTTTTGTTAACAGCAGCATAATTCCGCTATGGCCATATCAATCAACTAATTTAGCTCATGATAGTTCCCGTCTCCTTGCCGTGAATTCTTACTTTGAATATGAGCCTGAGGCAATGGATAGCGCCTTGGTGATGTTTGCTGCAATAGATAGCCTTTCAAATAATACAGTTGGAACAACCGTTGATGTAATTGGTTCTGCATGGATAGATGCTGGCCCATTGAACCCTGTTACTTTTGACAGGTACAAGCTGTACTGGGCTGCTTATGGAGATTCTATCTGGGCACTAATTAAAGATTCAACAGTTCAAATTTACCATGATATTTTAGCAGAATGGAACACATCAGGATTGATAGAAGGAGAGTATGACCTGCGGCTTATTATTTTAAATAGTGCTGGAGATAGCTTAACAGGATTTAAAACAATTACCTTGCTTGAAAATACAGGAATGGATGAAACAGGAATTTATCCCGGCGGTGCAATGCTTTTGCAAAACTATCCCAATCCCTTCAATTCACATACAACCATTTGTTATCAATTATTGTCTAATTCTAATGTAAGGATAAAAATTTATAATTTATCGGGAAAGGAAGTACGAACCTTAGTAAATGAAAATCAAAAAGCAGGCAAACATTCGGTAGTTTGGGATGGAAAGGATGATTCAGGTGAACGAGTTAGCTCAGGAGTTTATTTTTATCAGTTGAAAGCAGTTAATGAGATTTCTCAAATAAAGAAGCTGTTGTTTTTTAAAACAAGAAAGGAATATTAAATATTGCCTGTCCATAAAGTCAAACAATTTTTAAATTAAAGCACCAAATAAAATGTATTATGAAAAAATCAATTCTTTTACCAGCTCTTCTTTTTCTTTTCCAAATTCATGTTTTTCCGACTATCATAATTGTTGATCAAGGTGGAGGTGGGGATTACACAACCATACAGGAAGGAATAAACAATGCTAATAACGGGGATACTGTATTAGTTTATCCGGGAACTTATTATGAAAATATTAATTATAACGGAAAAAATATTACTGTTGCATCGTTGCTTTTAACAACACAGGATACGATTTATATTTCTCAAACAATCATAAATGGAAATCAAAACGGGAGTGTTGTAAAATTTGTTTCCGGAGAAGGATTAAATTCAATCATCAA
>JADFUO010000274.1 GCA_015222115.1 Bacteroidota bacterium
CATAAATCAAAAATCAAAAATATGTCAATATTAGTATATACCGAAAATTGGGATGGAAAATTTAAGAAATTAAATTTTGAGCAGGTATCCTATGCAAGTGAAATAGCTAAAAATATTAATACTTCAGTAGTTGTCGTATCAATTGGTAATGTTGGAGAAACGGAATTGAAAAAACTTGGGGATTATGGAGCTACAAAAGTAATTTCAGTAAATGAAATAAAATTAAACAAGCTTGCTAACCAAGCTTATGCAAAAATTATTTCACAAGTTGCCGAAAAAGAAAAAACAACTATTCTTGTGTTTGCAAATAATTATACCGGAAAAGCTGTTGCACCGCGGGTTTCAGTTAAATTAAAAGCTGGCTTGGTATCAGGGGTTACTGCGTTGCCTTCAAATTATGAACCTTTTACAGTCAGAAAAAAAGTTTTTACCGGTAAAGCATTTGCAGATGTTGTGATAAAAAGCCCGGTTAAAGTATTAACACTTGCTCAAAATTCATTTGGACTGATTGAAACAGAAAATAAAGCACAAATTGAAAATTTTGTTCCGGAGTTGTCTGATGAAGATTTCAGAACCAAAGTAGAAGATGTACATAAAATTACAGGAAAAGTGTTGTTAAACGATGCAGAAATTGTTGTTTCCGGCGGAAGGGGAATGAAAGGTCCTGAAAACTGGGGTCCTCTTGAAGAATTAGCTGATGTGTTGGGTGCTGCAATTGCCTGTTCACGACCTGTAGCTGATGAAGAATGGCGCCCTCACGAAGAGCATGTCGGGCAAACCGGAAAAATTATTGCTCCCAATTTATACTTTGCACTGGGAATTTCCGGGGCAATTCAACATCTTGGTGGAGTAAGCTCTTCTAAATATATTGTTGCAATTAATAAAGATAATGATGCCCCTATCTTTGAAGCTGCCGATTATGGAATTATTGGAGATGTGCATAAAATACTTCCTGAATTAATAAGTGCTGTAAAAGAAATGAAAGCAGCCGAAAATTAGAAGTTAATTGGGGAAATAGGGGAAAGACCACCGAAATATCCCTTATACCTTTATACCATTATTTCCCTTATACCCTTATTTCCCTTATACCTTTTAATATACTGAATATTAAAAGTTGTGAAAAAATAAAATAATTTCGAAATATGAGAATACCTTTTTTAGAATTCCTTAAAGACAACATTGTTTTATTTGACGGTGCAATGGGAACAGAGATTTACAGCAAAGGAATTTTTATTAATACTTGTTATGACGAGTTAAATTTATCAAAACCTGAGCTCATAAAAGAGATTCACCGTTCGTATGTTGAAGCAGGAGCTGATGTTATTGAAACTAATACATTTGGGGCGAATCGTTTATTGCTTCAAAAATTTGGTTTAGAAGATAAAACATATCTGATTAATTACCAGGGAGCAAAAATTGCAAGAGAAGTTGCAGATGAAGACGTCTATGTTGCCGGATCAATTGGTCCTTTAAATGAACGTTTGGAACCGTGGGGGTCGCTTTCTGAGGATGAAGCACGAGCAATTTATGTTGAACAAGCTAAAGCTCTTATTGACGGCGGAGTGGATTTATTAATATTAGAAACCTTCTCGGATATACATTTTATACAACAAGTAATTCTTGGAATTAAAGAAAAATTTAACATTCCAATAATTGCCAATATGACAATAGGCGATGATGGAAATACCTCATTTGGAACACCTTCGGAGATATTTGCAAAAAAAATAGAACTATGGGGTGCAAATGCTGTTGGACTTAATTGCAGTGTTGGTCCAAAAGTTATGCTTGATGAAGTTGAAAAAATGATACATGCTGTTAATATTCCGATTTGTGTCATTCCCAATGCCGGAGTTCCACAGAATATTGACGGAAGAAATATTTATCTGGCTTCACCTGAATATTTTGGTGAATATGCAAAACATTTTACACAAGCAGGTGTGAGGATTATCGGTGGTTGCTGCGGTACGAATCCTGATTTCATTAAAGCTATGAGAAAAGCTATTAAAGCTGTCCAACCCAAAAAACAATTAAAAAAACGAATTGAGATTATTAAGGAAGAAGAACAATGTAGTGCGATTCCCAGCTGTGAAAAATCTGAATTTGCAAGAAAAATTTGTGAAAAACAATTTGTTACAACTGTTGAAATCGTTCCTCCTAAAGGCTCGGACCCTTCCAAAGCAATAGAGCAGGCAAAAATCCTGAAAGAAGCCGGTATTGACGCAATTAATATTCCCGATGGTCCGCGTGCACTTTCAAGGATGGGAGCAAGTTATCTTTCACTTCTTATACAGCAAAATTCAAAAATTGATGTAATACAACATTATACTTGCCGTGATAGGAATCTTTTGGGAATGGTCGGCGACCTTTTAGGTGCGTATGGAGCAGGTATTAGAAACATTTTACTTGTTACGGGTGACCCACCAAAAATGGGTTCCTTCCCTGATGCAACTGCTGTTTTCGATATTGACTCTATCGGACTGACAAACCTTACATATACTTTAAACTGTGGGAAAGACCTTGGCGGAAATCAGTTAACAAATCCGACCGGCTTTTTTATTGGTGTCGGAGTTAATCCGGGAGCAATTGATTTAGACTATGAAATTCGCCGGTTTGAATGGAAAGTTAAAGCCGGAGCTGAATTTGCCATCACTCAGCCGGTATTTGACAGTAAAATATTCTTTAATTTTATTAAACGAATAGAGCATCTAAAAATTCCGATAATTGCAGGAATATGGCCATTAGTTAGTATTAGAAATGCTGAGTTTATGAATAATGAAGTTCCGGGTGCTTCTGTACCTGACAGTATAATGAAAAGAATGTATGCCACTAAAACCAAAGAAAAAGCAAGAATATTAGGATTGCAAATTGCACGTGAAACAGTAGCAGAATTAAAACCATATATAGTTGGTGTGCAAGTTTCAATGCCTTTTGGCAATGTAAATTATCCAATTGAGGTTCTGAAAGATGTTTTATGATTTTTTTAATTGTTCTTTTGGCTTGCAATCCCTTGTAAAATTTTGTATATTTGTCAATATTAACCCGTTTTATTCATACAAGAACATAGTGAAGTGTATGAATGTGCGATGGATATAGGAAAGCAAAACGGGAAACCCCGATTTAGAAATACTCAAATTTGGGGATTGAAAAGAAAACAAATTTGTTGGTATTTCTTAATCGCAGAAAATTCGTGAATTTTCCGGGTTAACCTTAAAAACCAAATATTATGAAAAAAATTTTACTATCAATTTTTACAGTTTTATTGAGCATTACATTATCGGCTCAAATCAGCATTACAAGTGATGATATAGTAGGTGCAGGAGCAATTGTTCTGGAAGCAACCGATACATTACCATCATCCTCTATTACACCAGGACCGGCAGGACCTGATCAAACATGGGATTTTTCAGCTCTGTCAGTAGATTATGTTGATACTATGTGGTTTGCGAATCCCGATTGGACCCCGTATTATGAGCATTTTCCTGCAGCAAATCTGGCAGCGTTGAGAATTTTTGACAGCGCATTAGACAGCGCAGACATGTATTTCTATTTAGAAAAAAATGAAGATGAATTTGCGATGGTTGGAATTGTATTCGAAATTGAACAGCTTGGCTATGTTATTATGCCATGTATTCCAAAGGAAACTATTGCAGAATTCCCTGTTGATTATCTGAACAGCAGCACAGAAGATTTTGTACTATTAATTGAGATTGAAAGTCCTACTCCTCCTGCTGATTCAATTAGAATAAAAATGTCAATAACAAAATCGCTTGAAGTAGATGCATGGGGTGATATAACCATTCCTCTTGGAACTTTTAATTCTTTAAGGATAAGCGAAACAAGAATTGAAATAGATAGCATTTGGATACAATTATCTGGATCGTGGATGTTTGTTGAAGAAACGATTGATACAATGTACAGTTATTCCTGGTGGACAGATGATGATGCAGCAGGTTTTATTTTAGCTACACTTAGTTATGAACCTGATACAAAAACAGTTACTGAAGCCACGTTTTTAAAGGCAAGCCCTTATTATAGTATAGAAGAAAATCAAAATAAAGTATTTGTTAATGTTTATCCAAATCCTGTTTCTTCAAATATAAAATTTTCATTTAAAGATAAAACAGAAGGCTTTATTGAGATTTTTGATTTTACAGGAAGGAATATTGAAGAAATTCAACTGAATAATGTTCACGAAGTTATTATAAATATGAGTGAATATCCCGCAGGTATCTATTTATACAGCATTATCGGGGAAAATGGGAATATAATCCACTCGGGAAAGATCTGTAAAGATTAGATTAATTAGAGTCTGTCTATAAAGTCACGTTCTAATAATTTAAGATTTTAGAATTCAGATTTAAAATTTAAAATTTTGTTGATTATCAGCGGATTAAAAAATAAAGATCTAAAATCATAAATCTAAAATTATATCAACATAATTGACTTTATGGACAGGTACTAATTTACCTGTCAGGTTGATTTCTTACAACCCCAAAGCTATAGAAACCAGTTCTGCAATATCATAATTCTTCATCTCTTCTTCCTTGTTCTTGTATTTAATTCCGTCGGTCATCATTACCATACAGTAAGGACAGGCAGTTGCAACAATGTCAGCACCTGTTTCAATAGCTTCTTCAATGCGTTCAATAAAAATTTCTTTATCGCCCTTTTCGGCTTCCTTGAACATTTGTCCACCTCCGCCTCCACAACAGAGAGCAAATTCTTTATGTTGTTTCATCTCAATTTTTTTTGAAGGAATTGTGTTTAAAACATCTCTTGGAGCTTCGTATTCATCATTTCCTCTTCCTAAATAGCAAGGGTCCTGGTATGTTATTTTTTTATCTTTGAAAATATCGGAATCTATTTTCAGTTTACCTTCTTCTATTAAATCCCTTAAAAATTGTGTGTGGTGTATAACTTCATAATTTCCACCATATTCGGGATACTCATTTTTTAAAGTATTGTAATCGTGGGGGCAGCAAGTGATGATTTTTTTTACTCCATAGCCGTTCAATATTTCAATATTGGTCATTGCCTGCATCTGGAAAAGCATTTCATTGCCTGTACGGCGGGCAATATCACCGCTGTCTGATTCTTCTGTTCCCAAAACAGCATAATCAATATTCAGATATGTAAGAATTTTTACAAATTCGCGTGTAACTTTTTTATACCTGTCGTCAAACGCACCTGCTGAACCAACCCAAAAAAGCCATTCGGGTTTTTTGCCTTCGGCAGCCAAGTCAGCCATGATAGGGACTTGTATTTTTATTTTATTTTCTGACATTTTTTGTGTGTTAATGTGTTATCGTGCTAAGGTGTTTATGTGTTTGTGTGTTAATGTAGTTAGTGAATTTGTGATTTTTAATGTGATTTTGTTTTATATTTCGCTCCTACGGAGCTTAAAATTGTGGTTATTACTATGTTCTATAAA
>JADFUO010000275.1 GCA_015222115.1 Bacteroidota bacterium
CTGTTTAAATACTGCATAACTTTTTCGTCATGTGTTGCAAACAGAAATGTTACATTTAATTCTTCGTTTAACTTCTTCATTGTTTGAAGAATATGATGCGAATTTTTGGAGTCGAGGTTTGCTGTTGGCTCATCGGCCAGAACAATCTCAGGCTTTTTAACCATCGACCTGGCAATGGCAACCCTCTGACTTTCACCACCCGAAAGCATATTTGGTTTCGACTTTGCTTTATCGGTTAAGCCTACCCATTCCAAAGCCTCCATTACTGCTTTTTTACGCCCGGAAGCCGATATTTTTTGCAGTAATAGAGAAAACTCTACATTCTCAAAAACGGTGTAAACCGGCAAAAGATTATAGGTTTGAAAGATAAAGCCAATGTGCTTATTCCGCAATTTGGCTGCCTGCTTATGAGATAATTCAGAAATTGATTTATCTAATACAATGGCACTTCCCGTGGTGGGAGTGTCGAGAGAACCAATAATGTTGAGAAGAGTGGTTTTGCCTGATCCACTTGGTCCTACCAGGCCGGCAAATTCACCTTTGTTAAAATTAAGATTGATTCCGTTGAGAGCTGTAAAATACCCCTTACCTACAGGAAATTTTTTTACCAGATCATTGTTTTTAATTATTGCCATTATCTTGATTTTTAATGATATTCTTTTTATTTTAAAGTCTAAGTACTTATTATTAATGATTAAACACAAACATCAGTTGAAGGCCAATTCCGCCATAAAGGTTTTCTGCCGCACCCATGGTTGGTAATTGATTATTTTCCGGGTTCCAATATCCCATTACATATAAAGTTGTACGATCGAATTGCCTGTACCAGTTCACAAAATTATAAATCGATTTATTCAGCCAATCATAATAAATTATTACGTTAATATTGTCGAACATCCCAAAAGTGTATGTTGCTGAGAGAGCTGTAAAATTTGTTGTTTGTGAAAACTGAAATGCTTTTTCATCATTGGAAATAAACATATGTTCCAATACCATGTTTAAGCCATTGCCAAGACCAAAAGTATAATCAGTTCCAAGGGTAAATATTTCCTGATTAGTAAACTGTCCCATGTTTTTACTTTTGTGAACCCATACCCCTTCAAACCAAAGGCCTATAACCAAATCCCATTTACCATCCAGTCCGATTCTGTTTTCAGGAATCTCGCTAAATTCGGGAACTAATCCATTCAACTCTCTTGAATCTGCAACCCGGTGATGATACGAGATAGCAAGTTCCCCCAAAGGCACAGGGCTTTGAAACCTCCCGCCAAATTCAGGAATACTGGCATTTGTTTCCATAAACTCCAGGCCTTTACGATCTTTATTTCCGTATAAAACCCAAAGCCACAAATTGGCATTATTCATAAAATAGTACCTTCCCAATCCAGCCCATACTCCATTGGTTAGTTGCAGAGGATCACGAGGGTCAACCTGATCAAACCATCTAAGGGCGCGAAGCATACTGGCGGAACCAAAATTTATTTTCTGTAATCCGGTACGAACTTCCAACTGTTTGGTGGAATATCTTCCCCAAACCCTATAAGGACTAATATTTCCATCAGATGAAGCAGAATCGAAGAAATGAATACCGGCATCGCCATAAATATTCGCCGAAGCCTCGAAGTCGATTAATCTTTCTTTTGCCAAAGGAATTTTATAATTCAACTGAGGAATGTATCTGCCACCAATGTAAACCGGATAAGGGTTTTCGGTATTGATATGTGCCCATGTGGATAACTGACCTGTAAATTTTGGAAGGTTTCCCGCTTTCTGAGTACTATCCTGACCAATAGCCTGTAGGCTTATAAAAGCGACTAAAGCAATTATGTATAATAATTTATTCATTGCCGGTAACTATTCCATAAAAAAGAAGATTCATCGATTCAATCACCAGATCCTGTGGTTGTTCATATTGTGAAAGCAAATGTTCGTCTTCCATCAATTTTATTATTTGGGCAGAATAGGCCAAAATGAAATCAATTTTTACTTCTTTTCGGATATAGCCCTTTTTTTGTGAGTCCTTATAAAATTCAACAATTAGACTGATTGCTTTTGCCTGTAATTTATCCATATGTTCTTTCAATCCGGTTCCCTGATTAATATGAATATCTTTAATAAATTCCATTGAAATATTATTCATCCCTTCAAGTTTCATCAGAAACAGGGCTTTTAGTTTCTCAGAAAAGGATTTATCACTATGTATTATTTCATTCAGTCTTTCAAGTGATGAATCAACTAAATCATCTATTATAGTTTTAGCAAGTTCAATTTTATTCGGAAAAAACTTATAAAAGGTCATCTTACTCACATTGGCCTCTTTGCAGATTTCCTCAATGGAGACCCGTTTAATGCCATATTTCCAAAATAAGTCTTTGGCTGTGCCAAATATATCCTGATACTTTTTGTTTATTACAACATTCATAACTTTATGTTTTGGGTGCAAATATACGATTTATTTATTAACAAACGATAATCGTATATATTTTATTTTATCATCCATTTTTTTTATAATATCTTTTTTACTCTTAATTAGTAATTGCTTAGAAATAATTCTAATCAATTAGTTGTCAGGAAATCACTTATCTTATTTAGTATATTCCGGTCAAGTAGGATTTTATGATGACCGTGACCCTCAGTTATTGCGAGCGTTGCACTCCGACAGTCCTTGTGGATTTTATATACATTGCTGATTGGAAATTCATTATCATCTTTGTCGTGAATCAGCATCAAATCAACCGTACTGTTTTTCAGTGCAGTGCCAACAGAATAATCCAAAATAGTAAGATCAAATTCTTTTTCCACTTCTTCTTTAAGTTTTGTTTTTTCATTCGGAGACAAATTATAATTGTCTGAAAAATGATCAATCATGGCATCTATGCTTGAGGGAGAACTAATAAGTACCAGTTTTTGTAAAGATATCTTATATTTTGCCATTTTTAGAAAACCTGAAACTATAAATGCCGAAGTGGCTGCCCCGAGGGAATACCCAATTAGTGCATGTATCTTTCCGGTCTGATTTGCTACAGCAAAAAGAGATCTTCCGAACTCAAACATATTTGTGGTAACTTTTAAAGTATTATTCTTAACAGAAGAATGTGCGGGAGCATCGAAAGTTACAACCCGGAACCCCGCCTGTACGAGTATTCGAGCCATTATAGCAAGGTGGCTTGCCCTTGAACCCCATCCGTGAAGAAGCATTACTGTTTTTCCTTCACCCCAGGTGAATACAGGCAGCATATTTCCCTCAAAACTTATTTCAGTTTTTCTCGCTTTGGAGAGTAATTTAGTATCAATATTAGTTATTTCACTAACAGGGGGTGTACAGAATTTCTTAACCAGGTTGGTATGCATAGTATCTCTCATTTTTTATAAATTATTTTTCTACCTTACAACGGAAATAATATGAGACATGAAGAGCTTCAAAGCACTTTATGTGTCTAACCGTTATTTATTTAATGCAAAATTACCCTGCTGATTTTGGAATGTAATCATCCGAAAGTATGATTTTTAGGGATGATTATTTGTATCTAAAGGCAGGTTTTTTGATTTGGACTAAATAGAGTCCGTCTATAATGTTCGAGAATTTAAATAAATATTAAAAATCACAAATGACAAGCACCAAAATACAAAACTTGTCCGTATGGATAAATCTCAATGACCAAAAATTCAATGACAAAAACAGTTTCAGTCATCCATACGGACAAGTTTTGATCATTGATATTTGGAATTTATTTGTTTTTTGTTATTTGTTATTTGGTGCTTTATTTCAAAATTTGTCTGACTTTATGGACAGACACCAAATATTATATATGAAATATCGCATAACCGGATTGTTTTGCAGTACTATAATTGTTTTATCATCTCAAATTGTTTTCCTTCTAAGAAAATCGAGTTTGATTGTAAAAATTCTGTTATTGAAGAACAACCAACTTCTGTATTTATAACTTTGATTGAATTATATCGGTTAGTTTTCAATATTTCTTTTAGCAGGATTGAAGCAATTCCTTTTCTTCTGAAGTTTTTATCTACCGCAATTTGAGAAATGTCTCCCAAATTTGGTTCGAAAATGCTATATCCTACTAAATTTCCATTTTTATATACACCAATAATTTTAAAATCATCTGTTTTTCTGGAAATTGCTTCGAAGCTATTTTGCCAGGAAGGAATAAAATCCCAAAATTTAATCATTGATTCTCTTTTGGATAAATCAAGTTGTTCTACTTGATACGATGGGTCAAATGCATTAATATTCAATTCAATTTCATCTGTTTTTTTTAAAAAATAATTGAATTCCCTGCTTATTTCAAATCCAAGGTTTTTGTATACAGATACGGCTTTGGAATTGTGTTGTAATACTTCTAATAAGTACCGGCTAACATTAGCTTTTTTTAGAAATGGTATTGAGTGTTTAAATATTTTAGTCGCAAGTCCCTGTCCCCGATATTCCTTTAATGTTCCGGTTCCGGTATCATAAGCAGTTTTAATATTATTATAAAACCCAATCCCATTTAAAGTAAAAGCAATAAGTTTTTCATTTTCAAAAGCTCCAAAGGATAACTCGGGAACAAATCCCCTTCGCCTTAACATTGTATGTAATTCGTTTTTATTTAACTGCATTTCATAATCTTCAAATGCTTTATTAAATGCTGAAAATATAGAATTAAAGCTTATGCTATTAAGTGGTTTTATTGTTTCCATTTTTATTGATTATTAATATTATGTTGCAC
>JADFUO010000276.1 GCA_015222115.1 Bacteroidota bacterium
GATTTTATTTCAGATTGAGGCAAAATTCGATGAAAAACCGCAGTCCGTACGGATGAGGATTTTGAAGAGGATTTTAACGAAAAGATGGAGAAAAAGATGAGTTTTGCAAAGGTCTCATTTTCATTTTCTCAAAAAAAATCCTTAATTTCGTACCCGCAAAATCAAATTATTAACTAAAAATATTTTATCATGAAAACAAAATTATTATCACCAATTATTACCTTGATGTTTATTGTGTTATTAGGCGCTTGTACAATAACAAAAGAGGCAAAGGAAGATCAACGTCAAGGGCTCATCCCTGCTGATGGAGCACTAAATCCTGTATCTGAAGAAGTAGTTAAGGAAAGACTGGAAATTTATGCCCCGTTTAAATTAACTGCTGATATTAGCCACCTTTCTGAAAAAGAAAAACAAATACTGCCATTATTGTTTGAAGTTGCCGAAATAATGAATGAAATATTCTGGCAGCAGGCAATCGGAAATAAAGAAAATTTTCTGAACAGAATTACAGATGAACCCACAAAGAAATTTGCAAAAATTAATTACGGTCCATGGGACAGGCTGAACAACAATAAACCTTTTATTGATGGAATAGGGAAAAAACCTGCGGGTGCCAATTTTTACCCTGTTGATATGACCAAAGAAGAATTTGAGGCTTTTGACAACCCCGACAAAACAAGTTTATATACTTTAATAAGAAGAAAAAACGACGGCTCATTAAAAACTGTTTGGTATCATGATGCTTATGCAAGCAAACTACAAAAAGCTGCAAAAATTATGAAACAAGCTGCCGAATTGTCTGATGACCCCGGATTTAAAAAATACATGAATTTGCGTGCTGATGCTTTACTGACCGATGACTACCAGCCGAGTGATTTTGCTTGGATGGAAATGAGAACCTCAAAGATTGATTTTGTTGTAGGACCTATAGAAAATTATGAAGATGCCTTGTTTGGCTATAAAGCTGCAAACGAATCCTTCATATTATTAAAGGATATTGAGTGGAGCAAAAAACTTGAAAAATTCTCTTCTCTATTGCCCGGACTACAGGCTGGATTACCCGTTGATGATAAGTATAAAAAAGAAGTACCCGGTTCAAAAGCCGATATGAATGCTTATGATGTGATTTATTATGCGGGTGATTGTAATGCCGGAAGTAAAACTATTGCTATCAATTTACCAAATGATGAAGAAGTTCACGTGAAAATCGGTTCAAGGAAATTACAGTTGAAAAATGCAATGAAAGCAAAATTTGATAAAATTCTGGTTCCGATTTCAAAAATATTAATAAACGAAGACCAGCAAAAATATATCACATTTAATGCATTTTTTGAAAATGTGATGTTCCACGAAGTTGGTCATGCTATGGGTATTAAAAATACCATTGATGGCTCAGGTACTGTACGCAAGGCTTTGAAAGAACAATATTCTGCTATTGAAGAAGGCAAAGCAGATATAATGGGTTTGTATTTAGTAACCAAATTATACGAAATGGGCGAGCTTACCGAAGGAGAAGTTATGGATAATTATGTTACATTTTTTGCAGGAATTTTCCGTTCAAGCCGTTTCGGTGCTGCAAGTTCACATGGCAAAGCAAATATGATGAGATTCAATTATTTTGAAGAAAAGAAAGCCTTCACAAGGGATGAAAATGGTGTATATACTGTGGATTTTGAAAAAATGAAAGACGCTACAATCAGCCTGATGCAAAAGATACTTTATATTCAGGGAGACGGTGATTACAAAACAGCGAAAGAATGGGTTGAAAAAGAAGGTGTTGTTAAATCGCAACTACAGGAAGACCTTGACAGGTTGAATGCTTCCGATATTCCTGTGGATATAATTTTTAAACAGGGTCAGAAAATGATAGGATTGAAATAGATAGTTGTTTTGTTCAAAACCGAACAAGTAAATGTATAAGAACGTACACATTTATTATACATAATCCCAAAACAATTCTTATATTCCGCTGAATTATAAAGAAATATAAGTTTTGGTATGATTTTTATTAAAACTAATTAGTATTTGCAAGAAAACTAAGTGTTTGATAAGAAAACGTCAAGAATATCCCGATAGCAATCGGGATGCGAAATCTTAAAAATCAGGAGTCCATACGGATGACTGAGTTTTAAGATGAGCGTAACGCAGTTATTGGCGTTTTCTTGCAAACATTAATTATATTATTAACCATGCCTGTTTTAAATCAGGCAATAAAATTTAAAGGATGAAAAAATTTATTATTTCAGTTGTATTGTTTTTTACATTAGGACTAAGTACTTATGCATCGGGAGTACCTGATGAGGGTCTGTGGCTGCCAATGTTTGTTGAACGTCTTAACTATGTTGATATGGAAAAATTAGGCTTGCAGCTTACTGCCGAAGAAATTTACAGCATCAACAATTCAAGTTTAAAAGATGCCATAGTTGGTTTATCAGGCGGAGGAGTACGAGGATTTTTCTGCACGGGTGGGATTGTATCCGATCAGGGATTAATGTTTACCAATCATCATTGTGGTTACAGTTATATTCAAAAGCACAGCTCAATTGACCATGATTATTTAACAGATGGTTTCTGGGCAATGAGCAAAGAAGAAGAATTACCTAACGAAAATATGGCTGTTTCGTTCCTGATAAGAATGGAAGATGTAACCGATAGTATTATGTTACAATTATCCGATACCATGTCTGAATCGAAAAGGTCTGCTAAAATCAAAAAAATATCAAAAAAATATCAAAAAGCAGCTTCTGAAGATGGTAAATATAATGTGGTCGTAAAAAGTTTTTTTGGAGGAAATGAGTTTTATATGTTCATTTATGAAACATATTCTGATGTTCGTTTAGTTGGTGCTCCGCCATCATCTGTTGGAAAGTTCGGAGGCGATACCGATAACTGGATGTGGCCCCGTCATACAGGAGATTTTTCTATTTTCAGGGTTTATTCTGCTCCCGACGGCGCCCCTGCTGAGTATTCTGAAGATAATATTCCATTAAAACCGAAATATCATTTACCTATTACATTAGAAGGTGTTGAGAAAAATGAATTTGCAATGATATGGGGTTACCCGGGTGGCACAGAAAGATATTTAACGTCTTATGGTATCAAATATAAATTGAATAACTTCTATCCTCCTTTAATAGATGTTTTTGGTAAAGAATTGGAAATCTGGAAAGAAGATATGGATTCAGATAAGGAAATTAAAATAAAATATTCTTCAAAATATTTCGGAATTTCCAATGCATGGAAATTATTTATCGGAGTGGAAAGAGCATTAAAAAAACTGAAAGTATGTGATAAAAAACTTGCTATTGAACAGGAATTTGAAAAGTGGGTAAATACTGACCCTGAAAGAGAAGCAAAATACGGTAGTGCATTAAAAGAGATTAAAGAAGGTTATGAGCAAATGGCAAAAGATTTCAAACCTATGATTTATACTGCTTTTGCTTCTGTTAATGGTGCTGAAATATTAGGTTTTTCACGGCAATATATGCAATTACATTCTTTATTGGAAGATAAAAAAACGAACGCAGATGCTATTGCCGAAACAGTAGAGCAACTTAAAGAAGGTTTAAAAGAATATTTTAAGGATTATAATGCTCCGACCGATGAAAAAGTAATGGCAGCTATGCTGAAGATATATAATAAAAATGTACCAAAAGAAATGCATTCTGAGCATTTCAATAAAATTGTGAAAAAATTCAAAGGTGATTTTAAGGCTTATGCCGAATATTTGTTTAATAAATCAATTTTTACTAGCCCTGAAAAGATAAATGCATTTTTAGATGATCCAAAATTTAAAACTCTTGATAAAGATCCGGCATTTAAGCTTATGAATGATTTTTTAGGGTCAATAATGAAGATACAAGGTAATTTAAGGAATGGAAGAACGTTGGTGAAAAAAGGAGATCGTTTATTTATAGCAGGTTTACGCGAAATGAACCCTGATAAAGTTTTTTATCCTGATGCCAACTCAAGCCTGCGGCTGACTTACGGAACGGTACAGGATTACTTCCCTGCTGATGCAGTTCAATATGATTTTATTACAACATTGGCGGGTGTGATGGAAAAAGAAGACCCGGATGATGATGAATTTATTGTTGATGAAAAACTTAAAAAACTATATGCTCAAAAAGATTTCGGTCCTTATGGTCAGGATGGAAAAATGATCACTTGTTTCCTTACAACCAATGATATCACAGGTGGGAATTCTGGAAGCCCTGTAATTAATGGAAACGGTGAACTGATTGGTCTTGCATTTGACGGCAACTGGGAAGCTATGAGTGGTGACATTGCTTTTGAAACTGAATTACAAAGATGTATAAATGTTGATATACGGTATGTATTGTTTATCATTGATAAATTAGCAGGTGCAACCAATCTGATTGATGAATTAACAATAGTTGAAAAGAAACCCAAAGCTCAGATTAAGGAAGTTTTAATTGAGATAAGCGAAATTGAAGACGCTGAAGGTGTTGAAGTGATTGAAGATGTTGAAGTGATTCAGAATTGATGTTTATATTTGAGTCAATAAAAGATAATGAGTTCAAATTATTTGCTATTCGTCCGCTTAGCGCTTTCAAAGCGCTTAGCAGATTTGTTACGTTAAGAATTTTTCTGGTTAAATCTTTCCAGAATTGAATTATCATTTAACTCTTTTGAGAGGGATTCAATAATATTCATTGGGACATCAAGTAAATCAAGGATCATTAAAACATCTAAGCAATTATTAAATTTAGGATCAATATTAAAACCAATGATTTCAGCATTCAATTGAAAATATTTTTTGATTAATATCGGTGCATGGAAATCAGGTTCAATTTCCTGTATGAAATCGTCTAATTTACCTATATCATTTTTGGTGTCTTTAATGAAAATTTTATTGTCAATAACTTTGTTAATTTTTACCTTGAATTTTTTTCGGGGTATTATATTTTCGGCAAGCTCATAATTATAATGATTGGCTTTAATAAATTCAACGGTTAGGGATTTTGAAAAGTTTGAGAATATATTACTGATGCTTACAGGCCCTATTAAATAACGATATTCGGGGTGTTTTAAAAGAAAGTACAAAATACCTTTCCATAAAAGGAATAGAGAAATTGGTTTCTTTTGATATTCTTTAATAATAAACGACCTGCCTAATTCAATTGATTCCTTCAAGATAGGTAAAAAATTATTATTGATTTTGAATAAGCTGTGAATATAAAAACCTTTCATGTCGAATTTATCAAGTATTTCCTTGCCTTTACCTACACGGTATCCCCCGATAATTTTTTTTGCTTCATCATCCCATATAAATAATTGTTCATAGTAAGAATCGTATTTGTCAACATCCTTGACTTGGTTAGTTCCCTCTCCTACTTCACGATAAGTAATTTCTCTTAATCTGCCGATTTCGGTTAGTATGTTTGGAATTTTATAAGACGGCACACAAAAAACAAGATTATTTTGAATTTTGAATAACAAATGATCATCTTGTATTTGAGAGATTTCCTCGTGAATTTTTTCCGACGGAACCGACTCTATGATATTGTCTTTATATTTTATTTTAACATCAGTTGTTTTGGTGTTTTTTAAAGAAATACTTAAACCATATACTTTGGTTCGTAGAAATCGCTTATATTCATCAATATCACTGAATTTATCTTGTTCGCCGACAGGAATGGGATTCCCGATCCTGATTTTAACAATTGTTCCTTTTTTATTAAAAAGCTCGGAAGGTAATTTAATTGTTCTGAGCAATGGATGAATAAATCCCAACAAATGAAACAAATTACTATTAGTGCCTTCAAAATAAATTGGAATAACGGGCACTTTGGCTTTTTTTATAAATTTTATTACTGAGGATTGCCATTTTCTATCGGTTATGGATTTTTTATCAAAACGATATGTTGAAACTTCTCCGGCAGGGTAAATGCCTAATGGATGTCCCTTACGTAAATGATGAAATGCATCTCTTAATCCGGACAGACTTGATTTTACATCTTTATGTGTTTCAAACGGGTTAACAGCTAAAAAAATGTCTTCAAGAGGTTTAAGGTTAGTCATTAAAAAAGTTGACAGTATTTTATAATCCGGTCTCACCGAAGGCAGTGTTTTCATTAATACTAAACCATCCAGACCACCAAAAGGATGATTTGATATTGTGATAAAAGGACCTTCTTTTGGGATTTTATTTATGTCCTCTTGGCTTATTTCATATTTAAAACCGATAATTTCTATTGCTTTATCAACAAATTCCGTTCTATTTAAGTGTGCAACAGGTAAATATTTTTTATTTAAAGTATCAAGCTTAAGGATTTTCATCAGGAGCTTTGCAAAACTTTCACCTCCAAGGTATTTTAAATTTTTGTTAACACTTAGTATGTCTTTAGGAGAAATTAAGTCCATAGGTTTAGTTTTTGCAAAAAATATTCAATACTGATACACACTTTGTGACATCAGTATTACAAAGGTATTATAATTAAATTAATATCCTAAACTGGTATGAACCGGAAATATCAAATAGTAAATATTTTGTTCTATTCTTCAATAACTTCTAACTCAATATTTTTTTCCTCAGGAATATCAGTTTTTAATTTAGGTTTTTCAGTAACAATGGTCATTTCATCAATTAAATTTGTAGCACCGGCAAATTTGTCTATGATAAATAAAACATAACGAATATCAACATTGATTGTTCTTTGCAATTCGGGTTCAAAAGCAATATCGCCGCTCATAGCTTCCCAATTGCCATCAAATGCAAGACCAATTAATTCGCCGTTTCCATTAATTACCGGACTTCCCGAGTTACCACCTGTAATGTCATGGTTAGTCAGGAAACAAACCTTCAGTGTATCATTGTCGCTGTATTGTCCGTAATCTTTTGTTATGTATAATTCTTTTAGTTTTTCAGGAACTATAAACTCCCATGTTGTCGGGTCTTCTTTTTCCATAATCCCATCAAGAGTTGTAAAATAATTAAAATGAATAGCATCTGCAGGGAAATAGTCCTGTATAGTTCCATAAGTCAAACGCATAGTGAAATTAGCATCGGGATAAAACTTTTTGTCAGGATTCATTTCCATTAATCCTGCTAAGAATAACCGGTTTCCCTTTGTCATAAGAGCATAGGCATTTTTAGTTTTGTTATTCAAATATACATAGTTATCGTAAAAA
Organism: Bacteroidota bacterium; assembly: GCA_015222115.1. GTDB lineage: Bacteria > Bacteroidota > Bacteroidia > Bacteroidales > JADFUO01 > JADFUO01. Next base: position 7,156 of record JADFUO010000276.1, read on the forward strand.
GATTTCATTGCCTTGTAAATTATGTCTTTTTCAATGGTTTTGGCTTTTGGATTTTCAATGAAAGCATCAACTTTTTCTTTACTTACAAATATGGACTTTTTAAAAGCATAAGCAGCAAATTTTTTAAAATTGCCTTTATACTTTTTAGCAATATTTACTAAAAACCCAGGAAGCTGGTCAGCAGGTGTGTTTTCGTAATACATTTTAAATGTAGCTGCAAGCAAATTTTGGTCAATTTTTGCATTGTAGTCCTTAAAATATTTATCTGAACTTTCTTTGAGTGAATTAACAATTCCGGCAATTTTTTCTTTATCCTGATCTTTTACTTTCAGTTCTTTAAGCAACGGACTGAATCTTTTTGAAAAACCGATTACTTCACTACCTCTGCGTATTGCTTCGCGGAAATACAATCTTGATAAATTATAAAGTTTTATTTCGTTATACGCATTTTCAATATCGCTTAGTGCTTCACCATATTTGGCTTTTCGTTCAGGGTTTTCGTTTATCCAGCTTTCAAATTCTTCTTCAAGTGTTTTTTTCTTTTCAGAAACCTTCAGTCTTTTCAATCCTTTGGTTTGCCCGATATAATATTTCCAGTAATTAGAGGTTCTTGAATATTTTGAAGCATATTGCAGCCTTACTTTTTCATCTGCATCCATACCTTCTTTCATGATTTTTAATTTTTTATCCCTGATTTTGACGATAGTTGGATTAGATTGATTAACAGCCAGATCAATACCATAAGAGGTCATATAACGATCTGTTCCGCCCGGATATCCGAGTATCATTGAAAAGTCGCCTTGTTCAACGCCTGCAATGGAAATCGGGAGATAATGTTTTGATTTTAACGGAATATTTTCTTCAGAGTATTCAGCCGGTTTTCCGTCGGGGGCGGTGTAAATCCTGAACATAGAAAAATCGCCGGTATGACGGGGCCACATCCAGTTGTCAGTATCGGCACCGAATTTACCGATAGCTTCGGGAGGAGCTCCAACCAAACGAACATCTTTATAAACCTCGTATGAAAACATATAATATTCATTTCCATTGTAAAAGCTTTTGACAACTGATTCATAATTTTCAAATACTGTATTGACTTTATTAATTGCCCGGTCAATATTACTATTAATTTTTATTTTTCTTTCTTCTTCTGTCATATCATCAGTGACGTTTTGAAGGATATTTAAAGTAACCGGTTCAATTCTGACTAAAAATTTCACGTATAGTCCTTCAATCGGAATTTCTTCACTTTTTTGAGTTGCCCAGAATCCGTTGGAAAGCAAGTCGTTTTCAATAGTACTGACCGATTGGATAGAACCATAACCGCAGTGATGGTTGGTAATAAGTAACCCTTCGGGTGAAATCAATTCACCTGTACAGCCTCTTCCGAAAATAACAATTGCATCTTTCAAACTTGAATGATTGATGCTGTAAATTTCTTCTGGGGTCAGATTAAGCCCCATTTTTTGCATGTCAACATAATTTAGGCGTTCAACCAGTAATGGTAACCACATGCCCTCATCAGCTTTAACTAAAGATTGTAAACTGAATAATAAAGCAAATAAAATTGTTAATAATTTTTTCATAGAATTTGTTTTAAATTATTAATAAAATGTTTTTCTGAATAAGATTATAACTTAAACAAATTTATCTCCTTTTGTTGTTTTAACATCATCAACAAACTGGCGGATTTGTTGTTCGTCTGATTTTTTGCAAATCAGCAAAATATCATCATTTTCAACCACAATATAATCATCCAAACCCTGCAAAACTACAAGTTTATCTTTTGGCATATTAACAATACAATTTTTTGTATCATACATCATTACCTTGTTTCCGACAACAGAATTCCTCTGTTCGTTTTTCTTACGGATATCAAAAAGTGAACCCCAGGTGCCAAGATCCGACCATCCAAAATCAGATGCAAGCACGTAAACATTATCAGCTTTTTCCATTACTCCATAATCAATTGAAATATTTTGGCAAA
>JADFUO010000277.1 GCA_015222115.1 Bacteroidota bacterium
ATAGTACACTGATTATTATGATCCCGAAGTTTCGGGATGATTGATTAAGATTTTTTACTTTTACCTTAAATCCGCAAACGAGTTATTAACAAAACCTGCCAAGGCACTGTGTAAAAGTAATATACACAGTGTTTGACAGGTAATAAATTATCACCTATTTTTGAGATGTGAAACAAATAATAGGGATAAATATTTGCGGAGATGAAAATACAAAAAATAGATAAAACGATAAGTCCTTTTGCAGGAATTTCTTTTGTTAATGATTATTTTGAGAAAACAGGATTAAGTCAACTGATAGATAAAGAGCTTGGTAGCAGGGTTAAGTTATTTGGTTATCAATATAGCGACATAATAAAAAATTTGACAAACGTATTTTTAAGCGGAGGGGATTGTGTAGAAGATATCGGCACACACCTTGGCGAGCACTTAAAAACAATACCAGGTAATAATGTACCGAGTCCTGACACCGTTTTGAGAGGAATAAAAGAATTATCCACTGAAAATACAGTTTATACATCAGAAAGTGGTATTTCCTATAATTTCAATATAAATAAAAAAGCAAACAAATTGAATATTAAATCATTAATACTTACTGGTCAATTAACCCCTGAAAAATATTATGATTACGATTATGACAATCAAATAACTGAAAACAATAAATACGATGCAAAGCGAACATATAAAAAAAATAAAGGATATTTCCCGGGAGTTGCCACAATTGAGAATAAAATAGTTTATGTTGAAAACCGAGACGGCAATGCCAATGTTAAGTTTAAACAGGCAGAAACACTTCAACGCTCATACGAATTATTGCTTGAAGAAGGAATTCGCATAAACCGTTCAAGAATGGATGCAGGATCTTATTCCAAAGAAATAATTGATGTAGTTGATAAATACAGTAAGATGTTCTATATCAGGGCAAATAAAAGTGAAAACTTATTTGAACAAATAAAGGAGATAACGAATTGGCAAACCGTTGAAATAAATTACATAAATTATGAAGTAGCGTCAATACCATTCAGGCAATTTTATCAAGAAAGGAATTATCGTTTGGTAATTATGAGAGAAAAAAGTAATGATAATCAACTTGATATGTTTACCGGGGACACATTTACATACCGTTCTATATTAACTGATGATTGGCAAAGTACAGAAAAAGAAGTAATCGAATATTATAATCAACGTGGAGGAAGTGAAAAGATATTTGATATAATGAACAATGATTTTGGTTGGAGTCATATGCCATTTTCCTTTTTGAACGAAAATGCAGCGTTTATGATTATTACGGCTATGATTAAAAACTTTTATAATTATTTTGTAGCATTGGTATCAAAGGTTTTCGCAGGAATCAACCCAACAACACGGCTTAAGCGGTTTGTATTTCGATTTATCTCAGTAGCTGGTAAATGGGTATATCAGGCTCGGCAGTGGGTTTTGCAATTGTACACAGATCAACCCTATAACGAGTTAATTATTTAGTTGTTTTTTTCTAATCACTTAAATCAAGGGAAAATTACGTCTAAAAATTACATGTATTTCAAAGCCTTATATGTTGTTTATCAATCGTATAAATAATTTTCGATAAAAACTCATACTTTTAACAACCTTCAAAATACAAAAAAAATGCTATGCACAAATGATACTGCGTTCAACTGTTGAAAAGTAATCATACAATTACGAAAAAAATAAAAAAATATAGCTCATTAATCTTTTTTTATTATAATTTTATCTTCTTGTTACATTTTATTAATAGTTTGCGGATTTAAGGTGGAACAAAATCTTCAGGTCCATCATATAAAT
>JADFUO010000278.1 GCA_015222115.1 Bacteroidota bacterium
AAAGAGTTCCAATAATTACATCATTAATATTGTCACCGGTAATATCACCAATCCGGGCAACATTCCACGATTTATCTGCAAGTGACCAGAACCAGATAGTTGAACCGTCAAAACCGCTAAGAACAATACCATTTGTGCCGCTGTGAGCAACTAAAATATCAGGATGGCCATCATTATTCACATCATCTAATTTTGCAAACCTGAGAATAATTACTGTGCTTATAGAGCCATTATGAATCTGGCTTCCATTTTCAGGATTAATAAAATAAAAATTACCTCCAAAATCGCCTGCAGCAACATCTTTAACTCCTTTTCCGGTTATATCATTCAGTTGCATCAAAGCCCATACAGAAGTTCCCTCAGTTAAAAATGTCCATTCAATATTTCCGTTATCACCATTAATGCCATAAACTTTGCCTTGGGTTTGATAACTATCTGTAGCACCGGCTAAAACATCGGGTTTTCCATCACCTGTAAAATCTTCAATACCAATAGTTGAAAACACAGCACCACCTGTAAAACATTCCCAAATAGATTCACCTGTGAGACCATTTAAACAATAAACTCTTCGCGGGCCTGTATTACCTCCGTCATTTCCAGTAGCAGCCAATACATCTGTTATACCATCATCATTATAATCATAAGAGCAATTAACCTGATAAACCCAACCACCACTACCATATTCATGAGTGTCGTGTTTCCATATCATCTCGCCGGTCTTACCTGAAAGAGCAATTATTGACCTGTCGCCACCTGTTGTGCCAACAATCACATCTGCGTATCCATCACTGTCAATATCTTCAATTATTGCCAAGCCGTTTTGATTATAAATGTTACCTGAATAAATTTCGTCTTCCCAAAGTACATCTGCAACTCCTGAGGAATTTCCATTAAAGCAACGGACAAAATTATCTTCAGAACAGATAATTACATCATCAACCTCATCTCCGGTAATATCATGTATGGGAGCTATTGCCTTGGGGCTGTTATCATAGCCTGTAGTAATATAATAATACCACAATGCCGTTCCGATTGGATATTCTATATCTTCACCTTCTCCCTCAAGGGTAATTTCATAAGGATTTTGAGTAACATCATTATTAATAATATTAAGTTCTCCATAGTAAAACATTTCTTTTTCAGGATTGAACCAAACCCCAATCTGAACAGTTTCAAGCGTTTCAATTATTACCGGAAGATTAACCCCTTCGTCAATAATAAAGTGAATATCATTTAAAATCAATTCTGAAATCTCAAGATTTGCATCGCCCCGGTTTTGAACTTCAACAAACCATCTGGTATAAGCATGTATTCTGACAAGGTTATAATCATGATAAGGTTCTGTAACATAAATATATGGTCCCGAATAAACAGCTTCACCCGTTAATGTTACTTCCACCTGTGGGTTTATCGGATCAGTTGATTCAACAGTAATAATAGTATTTAAAGTTCCGAATTCCGTTGGTTCATAAGTTAAAGGAATATAATCGGAATTACCCGGAGCAATAGTTTGTGGCGTAACATAAGTAGTTGATACGGGAATGCCTGCAGGAATAATAATATTTGTAATCTCAAGGTTGGCAGTACCTGTATTTTCAACCAGCATATTCCAGGTTGAAGAGTTATTTACTGTAACGGTTCCATAATTATGATTATCAACAGGAATATTAATCGCCGGGGTTCCGCTGCCTCCAAGGTCAACCTTGTATAAGGTGCTAGGAGAAGAAAGCTGACCATCAACATACCAAAGATACTGACCATCATAAACAACACCGGCAGGTTTAATATTTTCACAAGGATGGCTCTCAAGAATACTTCCGGTTTGGTCAACTTTGTAAAGCATATTGGCATAATAATCGGCAATCCACAAATCATCATCCTGTTTGCAAATATCCCAGGTTTGGTCAGCAGGAGGCGTAAATTGTGATAAAACCGCACCTGTTCCGTCAACTTTATAAATCACACCTGGGTCGGGATAATATGTACTAACCCAAAAATCACCGTTATCATAAGCTATTCCCGACATATAATGATCGGGAAGATCAAACTGGGAAAGAATATTCCCGGTCAAATCCAACTCAATTGCTTTAGCAGGTATTGATGGACTTGTTTCATGATCGGTTATCCACAAGCTTGAACCATCCCATGTCATTCCAAAGCAATCACCAATAGCAGGATTTGTAAATAATAATACAGCATTGCCATTACTTGGGTTAACCTGGTAAAAATGATCTCCATTTGCACCATAAATACCATAATACAAATACGTGCCGTCATAAGCAAGTCCTGATGCTTTTCCGGGAACTGAATAAGCTGCTACAATTGTCCAGTCACGACTGTTATTTCCTTTGTTTACAGGTGAATTTGCTGAAACTTTTGAAAGAAACGCAAATAAAACAAAGCATAATCCTAAAGTAAAAATCCTTTTCATGTGTTTATATTTTTGTAGTTAATTTATTTTCTGATAATTACTACCACCCCTAACCCCTCCTAATCATAGGAGGGGAATGTGTTTCGCATCATTTCATCATATAATCATTAAAGCTCACCTCCTGAAAAGTTGTTCTGTCAATAATGAAAAATACTTTATTTAAGGTATTTACTTATCAGTTCAAACAATTCTTTTTTCATAACCGGTTTTGTAATATATTCATCACAACCTGCTTCAGCTGCCTTTATATCATCTCCATATAAAGCATAAGCTGTTTGAGCAATAATGGGTAATTCAGGGCGAAATTTCTTAATTCGTTTTGTTGCTTCATAACCATTCATATCCGGCATTTTTATATCCATAAGTACCAGATCAATATCCGGGTTGTCTGAACAAATCTTTACGGCTTCAATGCCGCCTTCTGTCCATATAGTTTTTATTTCTAAGCTGTGTAATAAAATTTTTCTCTTTCATGGTTAACAAATTTAGAAATAACTAATTATGCCTGCCATTGCTCAAGCCTAAGGGCGGCAGGCAGGAATGAGCTAAATTAACAAAAATAAAAAAATTACAAAAATATTTTTATCTTTATCAAAAATTATAAAATATAATC
>JADFUO010000279.1 GCA_015222115.1 Bacteroidota bacterium
ATTTATATCTGATAAAATATCATGTAACCGTCCACAGTTTGTAATTTGAAATTAGAAATTGGAAATTTATATTATTATCCTGTAAAACTTTGTTTTTTTAGCAAAGTATTGGTTTTTTGATTATTAGTCCTCAATCTTCAGTCCTCAGTCTATTAATCGCCGATTGCCGACTGCTTACTTTTTATTAACTATCACTTAAGCTAATTTGTTTGTAGCTATGCTACGCTAAGTTATCATATTTTTGTGCTGTTGATAAACGCATTCAACTTTGGACCAAGTTTTTCAATTAATTAGTAAACCCTTTTCATTTTTCTCTAATTTCTAATTTCCAATTTCAGCGTTCTGTGAACGCTTACAATATTATTGTGCGTGCAAAGTTATAAATTTAATATTTCAGAACAATTTTAGTGTTCCTGCATTAAAAAATAATCTTAATTTAGCACATCAATAATACAGGTTAATTTTTTACTTTTAGCTAATGGGCAGATTAACAAAGCAAAAATTATTTCTTTTCTTCTTGATACATATTTTTGTGTTGTTAATTATAATATTTCCTGCTAAAACTTATTCTCAATTTTATAATGGCTCACAATTAAGTTTTGGACAAAACAGGGTTCAATACACCAATTTTTTCTGGACATTTTATATGTTTGATGATTTTGACACTTATTTTTACCGTAACGGGAAAGAACTTGCCATTTTTACATCCAAATATGCACAGTCGTATATTCCTGAACTTGAACAAAAGCTTGAATCCAATATTGAAGATAAAATTCAGTTTATCATATATAATAATTTATCCGATTTAAAGCAAAGCAATATTGGATTAATCAGTGATGAACATTATAATACAGGAGGTATCACATATATTATTGGCAATAAAGTTTTTTTATATTTTGATGGTGATCACTCGAATTTTGAAAAACAAATCAGGGCTGGAATAGCACATGTTATTATCAAGCAGATGATGTATGGCGGAACTATCGGTTCGCAAATAAAAAATACCTCATTATTCGTTTTACCCGATTGGTACCTCAATGGTTTGATTTCTTTTTTTTCTGAAGAATGGAATACTGATTTTGATAATCGTGTTAAAGATGGAATACTTTCGGGAGACTATAAAAAATTCAATCATCTTATAGGAATGGAAGCCATTTATGCAGGACATTCATTATGGAAATATATTTCGGATAAATACGGAAAATCATCAGTGCCTGATATCATCCACATGACAAATATCAGTAATAGCATTGAAAATGGTTTTTTGTATGTTATCGGTGTATCTTTTAAAAATTTAATTACCGAATGGCTGACTTATTACCGCGAAATATACAGTTCATCCAACAACAGATATCTTCCTGAGAATCCCCTTTTAAAGAAAAGCAAAGAAAATACAGTTTACAGTCAGTTAAAAACCAGCCCCGATGGAAAATATGCAACTTACATTACTAATCAATTGGGACAATATAAAATATGGATATACAACTTTAAAAATCAAAAATCAAAACGTATTTTTAAATCAGGATTTAAATTAGATGAAAAAGCCGATTATTCATATCCCCTGCTTGCCTGGCATCCTACGGGTCAGTTATTAGCTTTTATTGTTGAAAGAAAGGGACACATATTTCTGTATTTCTATACTCTGGAAAATCGTAAATTTGATAAACGGGTTTTGGTAAATTTTGAAAAAATCCTTGATTTTTCTTATTCAAACAATGGGAAATATTTTGTGCTGTCAGCAGTTCAAAAAGGTCAGTCGGATATTTATGTTTTTAATATTGCTGCCGGCTCGCATGAGCAAATAACCAATGATATTTATGATGACCTTCAACCGCGTTTTATAAATAATTCAAAAAAAATAATATTCAGTTCAAACAGGATAAACGATACAATCAGGTTTGAAAAAAATAAAATTCCAATTAACTTACCAAAAAATAACGACCTTTTCCTTTATAATTATGCTACACGAAACAATGTTTTACGACGAATAACAAATACTCCACTTGCCAATGAAATACAAGCTATGGAGTATCAGGAAAATTACATCAGTTATCTAAGTGATGAAAATGGAATTTATAATCAGTATATTGCCCGGTTCGACAGCACAATCAGTTATGTTGACACAATCGTGCATTACAGGTATTTCACTCAATCGTTTCCTGTTTCTAATTATTCACGAAACATTATTGAACAAAACATAAATCCTAAGGTAAAAAAATATTCGCAAATAATTTATTCTGATGAAGTTTACAAATTATATGTTAAAGATTTACTTTTAGCCAAACATCTGCAAGCTGCTGAATTGCAAAACACTGCATACATGAACCAACTGGTTCAAACCTATAAAAAAGAAATTAAAAAAATCAAAGAACAAATATCAGAACCTGAAAAATTAAAAAGAAAGCGCCGTAAAAGATTTTCAACTGTTCGTGAAGGTGAAACTGAAAAAACCGGTGAAAATAATATTAACATTAACAATTACGAATTTGAAAAACAATCATTTTTTAAGATTGAAGGAAAAGAAATCTTAAAAACAAGCGATACAAATTATATTTTTGATGATGAAACTTATGAAAAATTCATTATCCCAAAAAGACGCAATTACAATGTTGAATATTCAATTAATGAACTTGTAACACAAATTGATTTTACATTTTTAAATACAACCTACCAGGCATTTACCGGAGGTGTTTACCCCATATATTTAAATCCCGGGCTTAATGCACTTTTTAAGATAGGCATTACAGATTTAATGGAAGATTACAGAATTACAGGCGGGGTAAGATTAAATATAAACTTTATTAATAATGAATACCTCTTAAGTTACAACAATCTTAAAAGGCGACTTGATAAAGAAATTATTTTTCATCGCAGAACAGAAGAATATGTCGGATATTATTCAATAATCAGGGTGCATTCACACGAAATTTATTATATTCTGAAATGGCCGTTTAATCAGGCAATGTGTATTAAAGGTACAGCTAGTTTCAGAAATGATCTGTCAGTTTATCTTTCAACCGATCAGTATAATCTGAGGGTACCCAATAATAGTAAAAACTGGGTAGGACTTAAAGGAGAATTTATTTATGATGACACCCGAAAATTCGGATTAAATCTTTATTATGGTACTCGTTACAAAATTTTCGGTGAATACTTCCAATTATTAAATGAAAAATCAAGCAATCTGGTAGTTTTGGGTTTGGATTTCAGGCATTACCAAAAAATTCACCGTACTTTTATTTGGGCAAACCGTTTTGCAGCAAGTACTTCCTTTGGAAAAAACAAGTTGATATATTACATGGGAGGAGTTGATAACTGGCTTTTCCCGAAATTTGATCAGCTAACACCAATAGATTTCTCACAGAATTATGCATACCAAACCCTTGCAACCAATATGAGGGGCTTTAATCAAAACATCCGTAACGGTAACAATTTTTTTGTGATCAACAGCGAACTCCGGTTTCCGGTTTTCAGATATTTCTTTAATCGTCCTATCAAATCTGATTTCCTGAATAATTTCCAGATCATTGGATTCGGTGATATAGGAACTGCCTGGACAGGTCTTAACCCATATTCAAGTGAAAATTCTTTATATACAAGAATAATTCAGAACGGACCATTAAAAATTACTGTTGAACTTCAAAAAGACCCGATTGTCGGCGGATTCGGCTTTGGTGTAAGAAGCAGGCTGCTTGGATATTTTATTAGAGCCGATTGGGCATGGGGTGTTGAAGATGGAATTGTTAAACCTTCGATTTTTTATATCTCATTAAGCCTGGATTTTTAATTTTATTTATTAAAAATTTTAAATCAACATTTTTTTATGTTTTAGCTTTTAAAATTCAGTATTTTATATTTTATCAACTATTGATTGTTGATAAAATTTTTTAAAAAAGCTATTTTTGTGTTGTATATTGCATACCGAAAATGTTTACTTCCATTGTTTCGTATCTAACTGCAAAACAACATTTTAAGAGTAATAAATTAATGATTTAAAGTTTATTAAAACAGCATGGATAATACCCTTTTTGCCAGTACTGATAAGGAGTTGGAAAAGATAAAAAAACCTGATTTTTATGATGGAGTTTTGGAAAAAAGAATCAGACCTGATATTCCAAAAGAAAATTTGGAAATAGAAAAAGGTATGTCTAAGCTAAAGGTCACAGAAATACATCCGCAAAGCAAAAAAGAAGTATATACAAAATATCCTGTTAAAGAAGTTTTGGAAAAAACAACCGAATATTTTAAAGGAGATACTTTAGCTGCTGATGTTTGGATGAAAAAATACGCCCTTAAAAACAGCAACGGCGATTTTTTTGAGCTTACCCCTGACAATATGCACAGAAGGCTAGCAAAAGAAATTGTAAGAATTGAAAAAAAATATCCCGAACCACTTAAAGAAGAAGAAATTTTCAATTTACTAAAAAACTTTAAATATATTATTCCACAGGGAAGTCCGATGGCAGGCATTGGAAATGATCTTCAGATTTCCTCATTATCAAACTGTTTTGTAATAGGCAATGATAAAAATTATGATTCCTATGGAGGAATTTTAAAAGTTGATCAGGAGCAGGTTCAACTAATGAAACGGAGAGGAGGTGTAGGACACGATCTTTCACATATTCGTCCCGAAAAAAGCTCAGTACAAAACACTGCACTTACATCAACAGGAATAGTTCCCTTCATGGAAAGATACTCAAACTCTACGCGTGAAGTTGCCCAGGATGGCAGAAGAGGAGCCCTTATGCTTAGCATCTCTGTTAAACACCCCGATGCGGAAAACTTTATTGATGCTAAAAATGAACCCGGAAAAGTTACATCCGCCAACATCTCAGTAAAAATTGATGATGAATTCATGAAGGCAGTTGAAAAAAACAAAAAATATATTCAACAATACCCGATTGATTCAGATAATCCAACAATAATCAAAGAAATTGATGCAAGGCAATTATGGAATAAAATTATTCACAATGCATGGCAATCAGCCGAACCGGGTGTTCTTTTCTGGGACACAATAATAAGAGAATCAGTCCCCGATTCGTATGCCGATTTAGGATTCAAAACATTATCAACAAACCCCTGCGGTGAAATTCCTTTATGCCCTTATGATAGCTGCCGGTTACTTGCCATTAATCTATACAGTTACGTGGACAACCCGTTTACAAAAAATGCAAGCTTTGATGGTGATCTGTTTTCAAAACATGTCCATTATGCCCAAAGAATAATGGATGATATAATTGATTTGGAGGTTGAAAAAATTGATAAAATAATTGCAAAAATCGATTCCGACCCTGAAGATTTTGAAATAAAAAGAACCGAATATAATCTTTGGAAAAATATCAGAAGAAAAAGCATCGAAGGTCGCAGAACAGGTATCGGAATTACTGCCGAAGGCGATATGCTTGCAGCACTGGGATGCAGGTATGGTACGGAAGTTGCAACAAATTTTTCCACTGAAGTCCACAAACTGCTTGCAATTGAATCATACCGTTCATCCGTGGAATTGGCTAAGCAAAGAGGCTGTTTCCCGATTTTTAATATAGAAAGAGAAAAAAACAATCCGTTTATCAACCGCATCAAAGAAGCAGCCCCAAAAGTTTATGAAAATATGGTAAAATACGGACGACGAAATATCGCCCTGCTTACTATTGCACCAACAGGGAGTGTGAGTATTTGTGCTCAAACTTCCTCAGGCATTGAACCCGTTTATAAAATTTCTTATCAAAGAAGAAGAAAAGTTAATCCTAATGATAAAGACGTCGTTATATCTTTCACCGATGAAATAGGCGATTCATGGGAAAAATATGATATTTTACATCCAAAATTTTTAACATGGTTAAAAATTAACGGATATAATGTAGATGAAGTAAAAAATTATTCTGAAGAACAATTAGCTCCAATAATTGAAAAATCACCTTATTACAAAGCTACTTCAGATAATATAGACTGGCTGAGCAAGGTAAAAATGCAGGGAGCTATTCAAAAATGGGTGGATCATTCCATAAGCGTTACAGTTAATATTCCAAGCGAAGTTACCGAAGAACTGGTAAGTGAAATTTACAAAACAGCATGGAAAAGCGGCTGTAAAGGAATGACAATTTACCGCGAAAATTCAAGAACGGGTGTATTGGTTCCAAATGAAGAAAAGAAAACCGAAAATGACGATGAATTCAAAGAAACCAAAGCACCGCCAAGGCCAAAAATCATGGAAGCCGATATTGTCCGTTTTCAAAATGATTATGAAAAATGGATATCTGTTATTGGTAAATATGAAAATAAACCTTATGAAATTTTCACAGGTAAAGCAGAAGGATTTTACCTACCAAATTGGGTTACAAATGGTTGGATAATTCGTCATAAACTGGAAGATCAAAGAACAAGGTACGATTTCCAATTTGAAGACAAAGAGGGATATAAAACAACAATAGAAGGATTATCAAGATCATTTAACAAAGAATTCTGGAATTATGCCAAGCTTATTTCCGGAATTTTAAGACATGGTATGCCCTTACTTTTTGTTGTTGACCTTATCTCAAACTTAACATTCGACAATGAATCAATCAATACATGGAAAAACGGAGTAGTAAGAGCCTTGAAAAAATATATTCCTGACGGAACATCAGTACCCGGTAATCCTTGCCCCGAATGTGACGATCAAAAAGGATTGGTTTATCAGGATGGATGTTTAATCTGCAAAGCTTGCGGGTACACAAAATGCGAGTAAATATTAAAAGTGAATCTTGTGATAATCAAATGTTTGGCTATTCCTTAAATCATTAATTTTTTTTGCCAGAAATAAAAATATCCTTAAATTATTCTTATTCAACCACGCTATAGCCTGAGGTTTTCGATGGCAAGCATCTGCAAATATTATTAAAAAATCAAATTTGTATTTTTTCAGCCACATATATGCCTTCTTATCATTATCAATAGCCGAATCCAATGCGGCAAGTTGAGGAAATTTATTTTTCATCAACCAAACAAATGCTTCCTCGCTTCCACGAATAGCTTTTGATAATGCCGCAAGCTCGGGATAATCGTTATTTAAAAGCCAGCTAAATATTTTTTCATTCCCTGTGATAGCCTCCCCGAAAGCAATTAATATTTTAGCAGGATATTTTAGCATACAAATCTTTTTGTAAAATTAACACAATTTTTTCACCCAAAATCAATTATACTGGAAATTATAAATTATAGTTATTAATTTTAAGAATTATATTACTTTTGACAAACTTTTATATGATTTCATTAAAAGACATAAAGGCTCCCATTCAGGACCATATTGTTGAATTTGAAAAAAAATTCAGATATTCAATCAAAAGTTCCGTACCGCTGCTTGATAATATCACACGTTATATTATCAAGCGTAAAGGTAAACAAATGCGGCCTATGTTCGTTTTCTTTGCAGCAGATATATGCGGCAATATTAATGAAACAACTTACAGGGCAGCCTCTTTAATTGAATTATTACATACTGCCACTTTAGTTCATGATGACGTTGTTGATGATTCGCACGAACGCAGAGGTTTTTTCTCAATAAATGCTTTATGGAAGAATAAAATTGCTGTGCTTGTCGGCGATTACTTACTTTCAAAAGGGTTATTGCTTTCGCTTGATAATGATGATTTTAAATTATTGAGAATTGTAACTGATGCTGTTAAAGAAATGAGCGAAGGCGAATTACTGCAAATTGAAAAAGCAAGAAAACTTGATGTTAAAGAAAATATTTATTTTGAGATTATCCGTAAAAAAACCGCTTCACTGATTGCTTCCTGTTGTGCTTCAGGCGCTGCATCATCAGGTGCTGATGATAATACAATTAATAAAATGCATCTGATTGGCGAAAATATTGGTATTGCTTTTCAAATAAAAGATGATCTTTTTGATTACGAAAAAGGTAGGGCAACCGGCAAACCCAATGGCATTGACATAAAAGAACAAAAAATGACACTCCCTTTAATATCAATGCTTAGTAATTCATCATATCCTGAAAAACGAAAAATCATAAACATAATCAAAAATCACAATAATAACCCCGCAAAAGTTTCAGAAGTAATTAAAAAAGTAAATAACAGCGGCGGCATAATTTATGCAAAAGAAAAAATGATGGAATTTCGCAACAAGGCACTGGATCTTTTAGCAGAATTTCCCGAAAGTTCTTCACGGAAATCACTTGAGCAATTAATTATTTTTACAACAGAAAGAAATAAGTAATGATTTTTTTATCACCAAAAGTAAGAGTATGTCTATAAAATTTAAATTTTTAATAATATTTATATTTAGTGGGATTATTTTAAATGCCCAGGAGTTTTATGGTGGAATAACTGCAGGGATGACAGCAACTCAGGTTGCTGGTGATGTTTGCTCGGGTTATGATAAAGCGGGATTGTATGCCGGAGTTTATGCAAACCTTAAAGTTTCAAAAAAATCGGTTTTCCAATTGGAAATTGATTACATCCAAAAAGGAAGCCGCTTAGTACCTAAAGAAGAAAATGGTTACCAATTATATAAATTAAATTTGCAATATATTGATGTACCTGTTCTTTACAAATATATTATATCTAAAAGATTTACTGTAGAGATAGGACCTGTTTACGGGGTTTTTATTAAAAAGTATGAGGAAGCAAACTTTAGTAATGAACTTGCCGGCAAACCTTTTAATACACATAACCTGAGCGTAGTTGTCGGGATGTATTATTATATTACTGATAACTTTATGTTTAACCTGCGATCGTCAAATTCAGTGATTCCTATAAGAGAGCATACTTCGGGTGCAACACGATTTTTTAACAGAGGGCAATATAATGATGTGCTGATCTTTGCTTTTGTTTACCAGTTTTTAAGATCAAAATAACTTAACCCAGATTTCACAAACTCAATATTCCGTTTTAATCCTTCAAATTTAATTCGTTTCACAGCAGAATCCCTGAAAATTTTTTTGAACTTTTCTTTATCAAGATTTTCCCAATCAGTTTTTTTCATTTTTTGTAAATCTTCATTTGGATAAAATGCAGGCACATTGTGAGGTTTTGCAAATCTGTTCCACGGACAAACATCCTGACAAACATCACAACCGAAAATCCAGTTATTGAATTTACTTTTAAATCCTTTAGGAAGTTCATTTTTATATTCAATTGTAAGATAAGAAATACACTTGTTTGCATCAATTTCAAAGGGCTTGGTTATTGCACCGGTCGGACAGGCATCAATACATTTTGTACAATCACCACAATAATTTTTCCCAGGTTTATCATAATTTAACTCAAGGTCAATAACTATTTGCCCGATAAAAAAGAAAGAACCAATATTTTTATTTATCAAACAGGTATTTTTTCCAATCCAGCCCAAGCCGCTTTTTTGTGCCCATGCTTTTTCCATAACCGGCGCTGAATCAACAAACACACGGTAATTTCTTTTACCGGTATTATTTTCAATTATCGTTATAAGTTTATGTAATTTATTCTTTAATACAAAATGATAATCTTTTCCATAAGCGTATTTTGCAATTTTGTAATTATTTTCAGTCGTAAGTTTTGTTTTAGGGTAATAGTTTAACAGAACTGAAATAATTGATTTAGCATTTTCAACCAACAAACGTGGATTAAGTCGTTTTTCAAAATTATTTTGCATGTAAGTCATTTGCCCGTGTTTTTTATTATCAAGCCAATTTTTCAGCTTTACAGCTTCATCTTTAAGATAATCAGCTTTCGACACACCACAAAACGAAAAATCAAGCTCATAAGCACTTGATTTGATAAGCAGGGTTAGCTTGTCTTTATTTTTAGATAAGTTCACAAAAACTTAATTGAAATTTTATTCATTATAGACAAACATTAATTGTCCGTCTTTAAAGTCAAAGATTTACATAAAATGAAGCACCAAATAACAAATTTCAAATAACAAATAATTTCCAAATTTCAAATTTCAAAACTTGTCCGTATGGATGACCGAAACAGTTTAGAACATTGTCCCGAGTGCTCGGGATTGAACATTGTGATTTATCCATACGGACAAGTTCTGAAATTTGGTGCTTGTCATTTGTGATTTTATATATTTTTTTTAACTTTCGGACTTTATTGACAAACACATCAATCAAACAATTTCCTTTGTTCTGAATGTTTTATTTTCCCAAGATGTTTATAAGCCATTTCTGTAGCTTCTCTTCCTCTTGGAGTTCTCATCAAATATCCTTCCTGGATCAAAAAGGGTTCATATACTTCTTCAATAGTACCTGCCTCTTCTGCTACGGCAGTTGCAATAGTTGTAATTCCAACAGGTCCGCCCTTAAATTTATTAATAATGGTTGAAAGAATCTTGTTATCCATTTCATCAAGACCGTTTTTATCAACATTAAGAGCTGAAAGGGCAATTTGGGAAATATCAATATCAATATTACCATCTCCTTTTATTTGGGCAAAATCTCTTACTCTCCTTAAAAGTAAATTGGCAATTCTTGGTGTTCCCCTGCTACGTCTGGCAATTTCATCAGCAGCATCATCGCCGATAGGAACTCTTAAGATTTTTGCAGAACGATGGATAATTTTTTTCAGAACATCAGCTTCGTAATATGATAAACGCAAGTTTATTCCGAAACGCGACCTGAGAGGAGCAGTTAATAATCCAGAGCGTGTAGTAGCACCTATAAGAGTAAACGGGCTTAAATTTATTTGTACACTTCTGGCATTCGGACCGGTTTCAATCATAATATCAATCTTATAGTCTTCCATGGCAGAATATAAATATTCTTCAACAACAGGGCTTAACCTGTGAATCTCATCAATAAAAAGAACATCATTTTCTTCAAGATTTGTAAGCAAGCCCGCAAGGTCACCCGGTTTATCAAGCACCGGACCTGAAGATACCCTGATATTAACTTCCAACTCATTAGCAATTATGTACGAAAGAGTTGTTTTACCCAATCCAGGAGGTCCATGCAACAATATATGATCCAGCGCTTCGCCTCTCTGTTTTGTAGCTTCTACAAATATTTTCAGGTTTTCAACAACTTTTAGCTGACCGAAGAAGCCACTAAAGTCGGATGGTCGTAAAACCTTTTCAATTTCTTTTTCTGCCTGACTTAAATATTTGCCGCTTGGATCAAGATTTTCGTTCATCTTATGTTTTTTTATTAAAATCTTCTAAACAAAGGTAGTAAAATACAAAGTAACTGATAAAATTATTAATTATAAAAAATATTTATTTTGTTTCTATTTTTTTTTATTACTTTAGCTATGTTAAAAGTACTTCATAAAACTCATTAAAAATGAAAGAAATAGTTGTTGCTATTGATTTTTCAAAAGGTTCTATACATGCCCTTGAATATGCTATAAACATTGCAAAAAAGATCAATGCAAATATCAGCATGGTTTGGGTAAATAATTTTATTACCCAAGAAACCGTTTTTTCACCTGCACCTATTGGAAACCAAAACCGTATTGAAGTTAAAAAGCACTTTGAAAATCTGTTAAAAAAATATAAGAAAAAATTAATGCCCGGAAAATTAAAATATAAACTAAGAAAAGGCAAGGTTTATCACGAAATTGCCAATCATGTAAAACAAGATGATGCTTATTTGATTATAGCAGGCACACACGGTGTTTCGGGATTTGAAAAATACTGGATAGGAAGTAATGCTTATAGAATTGTCACCTATGCTCCGTGTCCGGTAATTACTTTACGAAACGAATTTAAGTTTTATGATTCAATTAAAAAAATCTTATTCCCTATTGATAACACACTTGAATCAAAACAAAAATTTCCTTTTACTGCTGACCTCGCAAGTTATTTTGATGCAGAAATACATGTTTTACTTCTTTATTCAACATCATTAAAATCAGTTCAACGTAAAATCGATAGTTCTGCAATCCAGGCTATTAAGCATTTTGAAGAAAATAAATTAAAATATGTTCTGGAAAGAAAAAAAACAGATAATATTACTAAAACAGCATTAGATTATGCTGAAAAACAAAATATTGATTTAATAGCAATTATGACAGAACAGGAATCAACCACTGCAAATATTTTTCTTGGTCCTTTCGCAGAAAAAATGGTCAGTCATTCACCAATTCCGATTCTAAGTCTTCGTGCTCAAAAAATTATAAGTAATTAAAAAGATATTACAAGATGAAACCTATAAATATTTTATTCATAATTTTTTTTACGAATATTATATTTTTTTCC
The DNA here is from genome assembly GCA_015222115.1 of Bacteroidota bacterium. Taxonomy (GTDB): domain Bacteria; phylum Bacteroidota; class Bacteroidia; order Bacteroidales; family JADFUO01; genus JADFUO01. The sequence goes on from JADFUO010000279.1 coordinate 12,181, forward strand.
ATGGCACAAAATAATGTTGCCGGAAACATAGAAATAATTCAGGACGTAAGAATAGATACTTTAATTCAAAAGCATATCTCAATTAATGAATACCTTATTACAAAAGAAAATCATAATGGAATTAAAGGTTATCGTATTCAGATATTTTTTGACTCAGGCAATAATTCTAAAAGTAATGCAACTGAGATCATGGAAGCTTTTTCAAAAAGATATCACAATATTGAAACTTATATTTCGTTCAGAGAACCATATTACAGAGTGAGAGTAGGCGATTTCAGAACTAAATTAGAAGCTGAAGGATTTCTGAAAAAAATAATTTTCAGGTATCCTAATGCATGGATCATTAAAGACGATATTAATTTCCCAAAATTATATTAACTTTGCAAAAATTTAAACTTCTAAGCTATGAAAAAAATTATCGTTGCAATTGATTTTTCTGATTGTTCAATCAATGCATTGGAACATGCCATTACAATTGCTGATAAAGCAAAAGCTGACATCTTAATGGTTTGGGCTAAAAAACCCGACAATACAAAAGACATTTTTTTAATTGAGCCTGAAAATCTGTTAGAAGAAGTTAAAAAACGATTTGAAGAACTAATTAAGAAGTATAAGATTGGATTTAAGAATGGAAAACTGGAATACAAAATCAGAAAAGGAAAAATTTACAAAGAAATCGTTAAAGAAGCAGAAGAAAGCGGTGCTTTTATGATAGCTGCAGGAACACACGGAGCTTCGGGTTTTGAGAAATTTTGGGCAGGGAGCAACGCCAACAAAATCATTTCAGCATCTAAAGTACCTGTTATTACAATCAGGGGAGGCATAGATATCGACCGTAAACTCAGTAAAATTGTCATGCCTATTGACAGTAGTCTGGAAACCCGCCAAAAAGTATCATTTACTTCCATACTTGCAAAATTATTTAATGCCGAAATATACGTACTCGCTGTTTATACAACTAATGTAAAAGCCGTACAAAGTAGAGTGGATCGCTATGCTAATCAAATTATTGAACACCTTGAAGAAGAAGAAATTAAATATCATTTGGATAGTATTCGTACCGATAATCTTACAAATGCCACTATACAATATGCCGAAAAAATTGATGCAAACTTAATTTCAATAATGACAGAACAGGAAAAAACCACTTCTAATCTTTGGTTAGGACCTTTTGCTGCGCAAATGGTCAATCATTCACCAATTCCTGTATTAAGCATTCATTCAAAGCAAATGACTATTTCTTTATCACGATAAATTTAGTGACTATATAAATAAAAAACCCTCAATAAATCAGAAATATTGAGGGTTTTATTTTTTTGTTCTGTCTTTAATTCCTATTCATGGCATTCAAATCTTCAAAAGCAATTATTAATCTTTCAACAACAGAAATTTCTCCTTCACGCAACCATTTCCTTGGGTCGTAATATTTTTTATTCGGTTTATCTTCGCCATCAGGATTACCAATTTGTCCCTGCAGATAATCTTTATATTCTGAATAATATTTTTTAACACCTTCCCAGAAAGCCCACTGGGTATCAGTATCAATGTTCATTTTTACTACACCATAAGAAATTGCTTCCCTGATTTTTTCCTGCGAAGAACCTGAACCACCATGAAAAACAAAATTTACCGGATTTGGACCGGTATTGAATTTTTCCTGTATGTATTTTTGTGAATTACGAAGAATAATGGGTTCTAATTTTACATTACCCGGTTTATAAACACCATGGACATTTCCAAAAGCCGCAGCAATAGTAAACTTATTACTGATGTTGCTTAATTGTTCATAAGCATAAGCAACTTCTTCGGGTTGAGTGTATAGTCTTGAACTGTCAATATCTGTATGGTCAACACCATCTTCTTCACCACCTGTAATACCCAATTCAATTTCAAGGGTCATATCAATTTTGCTCATTCGCTCAAGATACTTTTTACAGATTTCAATATTTTCTTCTATCGGTTCTTCGGATAAATCCAGCATGTGAGAACTGTAAAGAGGTTTACCGTATTTTTTAAAATGTTTTTCGCCAATATTTAGTAAACCATCAATCCACGGCAATAATTTTTTTGCTGCATGGTCAGTATGAATCATTACAGGAACACCATACAATCCCGCAATCTCGTGAATATGCTGAGCACCTGATACAGCACCGGCAACAGCTGCTTTCAATTTATCGTTTGATAAAGATTTTCCTGCATAAAAAACAGCACCACCATTTGAAAACTGTATTATCACAGGTGAATTTACAACTTTTGCAGCCTCTAAAACAGCATTAATTGAGTCTGTTCCAACTACATTTACGGCAGGTAATGCAAAATTGTTTTCCTTTGCTATTCTAAAAATTTCCTGAACACCATTCCCTGTAACAACTCCGGGAGCAACTTTATTTAATACTTTTTCTGACATAATATTTTATTTAAAAATTCAATAATAATAATAATTTTCAAAATTAATTATTTTTTATCAATATCATTGTTCATAAATGAATTATTACATTTGCATAAAAATTTATTATATTCAAAAACGGCCCCGTAGCTCAACTGGACAGAGCATCTGACTTCGGATCAGAGGGTTGAGGGTTCGAGTCCTTCCGGGGTCGCTAAGTGTCTGTCTATAAACTAAGCTTTTTTTTGATTTCAGAATAACGATTAACGATCCATACGGACAAGTTTTATGATTTTAGAAGTATTTTAAAATCATAAATCTAAAATCTGCAATCCTTATTCATTATTCATTTTATTTGAATTCAGCCGACATTATTGAGTTTAATGTAGAACCAATTTAATAAATTTCCCAAATTATTTGTAGTTTGAAAAAAATATTACATTTACAGTTCAAAAAAATTGCCTGAATTAAGATAATTGATTATTTTAAACTGACACTGAACGATAATGCAAAAAAACAGGTGTACACTTAATTTAATAGCAAATAGTTAGTTAATTTGGTATTCGTTAAGTTTATGCGTTTCAGTATACAAGGAAATATATTATCATTTAATGAATAGGCAAAAGTGTGATAAAATTATAGAATGATTAAAAAAGTTCTTATAGCCAACAGGGGTGAGATAGCAGTCAGGGTAATGAGATCATGCAGGGAACTCGGCATTAAAAACGTTGCCGTTTTTTCTGAAGCTGATCGTACTTCTATGCATGTCAGATATGCTGATGAAGCATATTATATAGGTCCTTCACCTTCTAACGAAAGCTACTTAGTTATCGACAAAATTTTACAGATAGCAAAAAAATCCAAAGCTGATGCAATTCATCCGGGTTATGGTTTTTTATCGGAAAATGCCGAATTTTCTCACAGATGTATGGATGAAGGAATTATTTTTATCGGTCCTTCGGCATTTGCCATAAATACAATGGGCGATAAAATTACCGCCCGCAAAACAATGATCAAGGCAGATATACCTGTTATTCCGGGTACAACCGAAAAAATAAAAGATATTAAATCAGCCGAAAAAATAATAACTGATATTGGATTACCTGTTATAATCAAAGCTTCTGCAGGTGGCGGAGGCAAAGGTATGAGGTTGGTTAGAAAAATTTCCGATGTTTCAAGCGCAATCAGAGCCGCAAAATCCGAAGCTAAAGTTTCATTCGGTGATGACTCGGTTTACATTGAAAAATATATTGATTCACCACACCATATTGAATTTCAGATTTTAGCCGACAGGCATGGAAATGTCATCCATCTTTTTGAGCGTGAATGTTCTGTTCAACGACGCCATCAGAAAGTAATTGAAGAAACACCTTCTCCCCTGATGAATGAAAAAATCAGGAATGAAATGGGTAATCATGCAGTTGCCGCTGCTAAAGCAGTTAATTATGAGGGAGCAGGAACTATTGAATTTATTGTTGATGATGACCTGAATTATTATTTCCTTGAAATGAATACACGCCTTCAGGTTGAACATCCTATAACCGAGCGTGTTGTTGGTATTGACCTTGTAAAAGAACAAATTAACATAGCTAACGGAGAAAAACTGAGATACAAACAAAACGATTTAAAACAGAACGGGCATTCCATAGAATGCCGTATTTATGCCGAAAATCCTGATAAAGATTTTATGCCGAATCCGGGAAAAATCAAACATATAACCGAGCCATTCGGACTTGGAGTACGTATTGACGGATATGTTTACGAAGGATATGAAATCCCGATGTATTACGACCCCTTGATCTCTAAATTGATAGTATGGGCTAAAACAAGAGAAGAAGCAATCGCAAGATTAAAAAGAGCTTTGTATAATTATAAAATTACAGGTGTTAAAACAACTATAAAATTTCTTGAGAGAATCCTGGATTGTCCTGATTTTGTATCGGGTAAATATAATACCCATTTTATTGAAGAAAACCGCAATTTTCTTATATCAAAGAAAAAAAGTGTCGGTAAATTTCAGGATATTGCAATTATTACAGCTTTTATTGATTATATCACAAAAATTGAAAAACTGCAACCAGAAAAACCATCGCATAAACTCTGTAATAACTGGAAGGATTTTGGAAGAAAAAAAGGCGTGCTTAGACTATAATTAATATTAGGAATATTTTAACGCAAAAAACACACACATGTCATTTGAAGTTAATTTAAACAATAGAACAGCAAATGTTGAGTTACTGAACAGGAAAGGAAATAAAGTTAAAATTGCTATTGACGGTAAAAAATACGATGTGGATATTGTAATGGTTGAAAACGGTGTTTATTCAATTATTCACAATGGAATATCATATAATATTGAACTTATTGAAAATAATTCAAGTAAGAAATACATAGTAAACACATTATATGAATCTTTTGATGTTGAAATTGTTGATGCTGAAAGCAAATATCTGAAAAATAGAAAAAAAGATGATTCAGGCGAAAAAAACACAATTTCCTCACCAATGCCCGGCAAGGTGGTAAAAATCCTTGTTAAAGTTGGCGATAAAGTAAAAGCCGGCGAAACCGTTATTATTGTTTCGGCAATGAAAATGGAAAGTGAATATAAAGTTAAAAAAAACAGGTTGATAAAAGATATTTTAGTAAAGGAAGGCGATATAGTTGATGGACATCAACCATTAATAATAATTGAATAAGAATACTTGACAAAAAACCAAAACTAAAAAAGATGTCATCTTTAGAAGAAAAATTCAAACAATTTGAGTTAAAAAATAAAATTGCTGAACTTGGAGGAGGCAAGGAAAGAATTGACAGGCAACATAAAGCAGGCAGATTAACATCACGAGAAAGAATAGATCTTTTGCTTGACCCGGAAACTTTTGTTGAACTTGATAAATTTGTTACGCACAGGGCTACCGATTTCGGAATGGATAAAAATAAAATATTAGGCGACGGTGTAGTTACAGGATACGGAAAGATTGACGGTAGATTAGTATATATTTTTGCACAGGATTTTACGGTATTTGGTGGAACACTTAGCCGTGCAAACTCCGACAAAGTAGTAAAAATAATGGACTTGGCAATGAAAATGGGTGCTCCGGTTATCGGCTTGAATGATTCAGGTGGCGCACGGATACAGGAAGGCGTTGAAAGCTTAGCAGGGTATGCCGATATATTTTACCGCAATACTATGGCATCAGGTGTAATTCCGCAAATCTCGGCAATTTTAGGACCCTGCGCCGGCGGTGCAGTTTACTCTCCTGCTATTACCGATTTCATATTAATGGTAAAACAGTCAAGTTATATGTTCGTTACCGGGCCCGATGTAATTAAAACCGTTACCCATGAGGAAGTTACAAAAGAAGACCTAGGAGGTGCCATGACCCATAATTCAAAAAGTGGCGTAGCCCATTTTACTGCCGAAAATGACGAGCAAGCCATGATGATGGTACGCGAATTATTGAGTTTTATTCCGTCAAACAATCTGGAAGATCCACCTGTTAAACCTTGTACCGATGATATTAAAAGAGAAGACGAAAAACTGCAAACTATAATTCCTGTTGACCCCAACAAACCTTACGATATGAAAGAGATCATCACAACAGTTGTTGATGATTTTAATTTCTTTGAAGTCCAGCCACATTATGCTCAAAATATTGTTGTGGGTTTTGCACGATTAGGCGGTAAATCTGTCGGGATAGTTGCAAACCAACCGGCAAACCTTGCAGGAGTATTGGATATAAATTCTTCAATTAAAGGAGCAAGGTTCGTCAGGTTTTGCGATGCTTTTAATATTCCTATCATAACTTTTGTTGATGTTCCGGGTTTCTTACCCGGTACTGCTCAGGAATTTGGCGGGATAATCAAACATGGTGCAAAACTATTATATGCTTTTTGTGAAGCTACTGTTCCAAAAATTACACTTATTACCCGTAAAGCTTATGGCGGTGCTTATGATGTGATGTCAAGCAAACATATTGGTGCTGACATTAACTATGCATACCAGACAGCCGAAATCGCTGTGATGGGTTCGGAGGGAGCTGTAAATATAATCTTTAGAAATGCTTTATCGGATGAAGATAAGAAAAAAGCTGTGGATGATTATAAAAATACTTTTGCAAATCCTTATAAAGCTGCTGAACTCGGATATATTGATGAAATAATTTATCCTAAACAAACACGATATAAACTGATACAAGCATTGGAAATGACCCGGAACAAAAGCAAATCCAACCCACCCAAAAAACATGGGAATATTCCACTATAGAAAGTTCTTAGATTCTAATTAAATTGAAATACAAAAGCCGGTTAGCGGTTTCAAACCGCTTACCAGCTGTACCGATACGGAATTCCGTTAGGCGTTAACTTCAGTATCAAAATGATTATTTTATATATAATTGAATAAAGGTAATGGTAAAGGTTAGGAAGCCGGTTTGGGTAAAAGGAAAAAGGTTAGGTGTAAAAAAAACTTTACCCTTACCTTTAAACCAAACAGGCATCTTAACCCTAACCCTAACCCAGATAAACTGGAAGATAAAAGATCCCGAAACTTCGGTATCGGAACCAAATTTAAGTAGAATTTAATTAATTTAAACAACAATGAAAACACAATTAAAAGTAACAACAGCAATACTAATATTTATTGCTGTAAGCTATATGCAGACACTTAATGCACAAATAACCAGAGGCCACGAAGCTGGTGAATTATACATTCCCTCAATATGGTACGAGCCAGGTTATGAAGAAAGATATGATGCAATTTTTTATACAAGTGATAATGGTGAAACCTTAGGCATTAAATACGTATGTGATGTTTATTCTTTCCAGGATATGCAGATTCAAAACCTTGTATCCGATGCCACACCCGCAGTTTTATACAATTATTTTCAACACAATTTATCAGTAAGTTTTGACTCCGGAGTAACATGGGATTCACTTGATCCGCTTGGTGTGTATAGTAAATTTACTTCAGGTTGTGATGAAGGAGAGATATATGAATTATGGGTAAATGAAAATGCAATGAGAGTTGAACTAAACAGAAGTACAGATTATGGGCAGAATTTTATATTGATTAATGAAAACACTGGAGGTGGTAGCAAAGTTGAAGTTGGAAGTGAAGCAGGTGAAGTTTATCTGATATATACACCTGATCCTTTAGAAATATTATTTAGTAAGAACAATGGAGTTGATTTCACTTTACAGAGTGAATTAGATACAACAATAGGCGGTTATGTTGTTAATGGACATTATCCTGTTATATCAAGGGGAACAAGCCCTGGTGAATTATACCTGGTTTCATGGCATTATCCTGCAAACTATCATATATATCACAGTACGGACTACGGCCAAAGCTTTAATTTAAGATATATTTCAGATGAATGTGATCTTATATATATTTATAAATTTACAGCAGGAATAGAGCCTGGCTCTTTTTATATGAATTATTCTATTCCATGGTACGATGGCATTAATACTTTAATGTATATTTATTACAGCAATGATACGGCAAGTACATTCACAGAATATGTTCATATATTAGATGAGAACTTCCCTGTTTCAATACAGGAAAACAATAACTTATTTGAAAATATTCAGTTGTCACAAAACTACCCAAACCCGTTTTCAAC
>JADFUO010000280.1 GCA_015222115.1 Bacteroidota bacterium
GCAAGTTTCCTTGACATTGTCAAATCGTGTTTAGTTTTATTTAAAAGTCCCTTCAAATAATCAAGCACGTCACTTGCAATTGCATCAGGAAGGTTATCTATAACTTTATGTATATCTGTTTTGATTTCTTGTGTTATCATAATCAAATCATTTTTATACAAATATACTATTTAAAAGTATAGAGGTCAAATTCCGAAAAGAAAGTGTTTTTTTGATTTCAGAATAACGCCTGTCTACCGACAGGTAGAATTAACGATTTCTGAATTATGAAGTTATTGAAAATTTTAAATTTTAAATCTGAATTCTAAAATCTTAAATTGCTAGAACGTGACTTTATAGACCGACTCTAATTAATAACCCATTAATCCTCCGAAGTAAACAGGTCTTTTTTAGGTACTTTTTTTACCTCATCCTCGTTTTTCAGTTTTTTGGAAACCGCCCTGTATGGAGCAACAATAACTTCCTGTCCGTCTTCAAGCCCTTCGGTAATTTCAATATAAGTATTGTTCTGAATACCGGTTTTAACCTCTTGCATTTTGGCTATACCATTATCATATAAAAATACATATTCATGAAATTCCTCATCTTCTTTGCTTCCTTCTTTTTTTGCACGCTCATCTTCTCTTTTTTCACGTTCTGATTTCTCCTTTCCTGTTGTATCAGAGCGGGTAGTAACTGCCTGAATAGGCACTGTTAAAATATTATGAGCTGTTTCGGTTTGAATATCAACAGTTGCAGACATACCTGGTCTGAGTGGTGAGAAACGTGGATTATCTTCGGGAATAAGGTCTTTATACGAATCTCTTAACACCCTGATCTTTACATCAAAATTTGTAACCTGATCAACACTCACACCAAAAATATTGGCGGAAGTGGCAATTTCGGTAACAATACCTTTAAATTTTTTGTTAAGATAAGCATCCACCTCAATAATTGAAGTATCGCCCAATGCCACACGAACAATATCGTTTTCATTAACTTCAACATTAACTTCCATTTCCATCAGGTTTGCAATTCGCATAAGTTCGGTACCGCTTGAGAATTGTGATGCTCCTACAACACGTTCTCCTTTTTCAAAATTTAATTTTGAAACAGTACCTTCGTTCGGGGCAAAAATGCTGGTTCTTCTTAAGTTTTCCTTAGCTTCTTTTAATGAAGCTTTAGCACTTTTAACCGAATATTCTGCTGCTTTAACACTTTCTTTAGCTGCTTCAACTTCAGCTTTGGCAACTTTGTAAGAGGATTTAACTGCATCAAATTCTGAGGCGGAAATTACATTCTGATTATAAAGTGTTTCATTTCTCTTAAAAGATTGTGTAGTATTAACATACTGTGCTTCAGCTTGTGCCAAACGGGCTTTTGAGTTGGCTCTGTTAGCCAGTTGTGTGTTATATAATGCTTCTGCCCTAGCGTAAATGGTTAAATAAATTTCAGGGTCAATCTTTGCAAGTAATTCTCCTTCCTTAACCTTATCACCCTCTTTTACATATAGTTCAACTACCTCACCCGAAATGTACGGGCTGATCTTTACATCAACCTCAGGCTGAATTTTACCATTTGCTGAAACCGATTCAATAATCGTTCGTTTCTCAACAAGCTCAGTACTGACTTTTATGCCTTTTGTGTTTTGCTTTTTATTAATAACCACTATTACAAGGATGATGATCAAAATGATACCACCCCATATAAACCACTTTTTCTTTTTTGATTTCTTTTTCATTTAAAAAATATTTATTTCATTTGATATTTTGAGATTTGTAAAATTAATTAATTATTTATATTCTTCTAATGTAATTGGTTTACCCATGTAAAAATCCAGGATTTTTGTTTTAAAAATATAATCGTATTTAGCTGATAATAAATCTGATTTGGCTTTAGTCAGTTGCGTTTTAGCAACATTATAATCCAAAGCATTAATCAATCCCACGTCAAATTTTTGCTCCATATATTTAAATGCCTCAGTATAAGCATTTAAAGATTTTTCATTGGCATTGTAACTTTTGAATGCCGATAAAGCATCAGCAAAAGCTGTTTCAACATTCTTTCTAACCTGATTTTTTGAAAGCTGAAGGTTATACTGAGCATTTTCCGCAGCCAACTTTGACTGACTGATGTAAGACGATACCTGAAAACCATTGAAAATCGGAATACTCAAAGAAACTTGTAGGGTTTTATTTTGGTTATCATTAAACTGGTTACTAAAGGGAATTATATCACCATAATTAGGTTCTATGGGATTGGAATACTTTATCTGGTCGGAATAACTTGTATTCCAGCCACCTCTTAACGAAAGACTCGGGCTTCTGTAGCCCCGTGCAATAGATAATCCTTTATTTGCACTTTGCAACCTGTATTCTGCACTTTTTATTTCAGGTAAATTTAGTATGGCATACGAATAAATTTGCTCAGGAGGTAATAATTCAGGAACTGTTGTAATTGATAGTTCGGGTTTTTCTATTTCAAGTTTTTCCGAGGCACTTTTATCAAGCAATTGCAATAAATCAAGATATGAAAGATTTAAGCTGTTCCGGGCATTTATTAAATTTACTTCTTCTGTAGCTCCTTGTGCCTGAATATCAAACAAGCTGCCTTTAGCTAATGTTCCGGCATTAACAAGTTTCTCTGTTCTGTCAATCTGTAACTTGGTAATTTCAACCTGGTCCTCGGCTGTTGCTACAATCTCTATGTAAAACAAAATTTGCAAATAAGCAGCAGCAATATTCAGCGAAATATCATCTTTCATCTTATCCGAATCATACTTACTTGCCAGATATTCAAACTGGTTTTGCTTAATGGTATTATATTTTTGCAGTCCGTTAAATATCGTTAAATCGCTTGAAAATGTAAAATAACTTTGCTGGGTATTCTGATTTGCATACGTATAAGTTGCAAAGTCAATTGATCTTCCCCAACCATAAGTATGCGATAAACTTCCGTTAACTGTTGGTAATAAATCCAATTTGCTTTGCAACAAGTTTATTTTGTTGTTTTCTGAAGTTAATTCACTTTGTTTGACCTGAATATTGTTATCCAGGGCATAATAAATACAATCTCTTAACGACCAAACTTTTTGTGAATAAATAGTGCCTGAAATTACAATAAGTAACAGACCAATTAAAGTTAATTTTAGGTTTCCTTTGAAACACTTACAATTTATTATTTTTATCATTGCTTTAATATTTATTAATTAACGGACAAATGTAGCTAAAAATATGCCACATTTTCAAATTGCTGATTATTATAATTTTATCTTAACATTTTAAAACATTAGACGAAAATAGTGTTCGTATAGTTACAGTTATTGTTCGGATATGAACAAATTTTTAGACCGAACTCATAGAAATACAAAAATTAGTTGAAATTAGTTGCCAATGTTTTATAAAATAAATAATTTTACAGAATAATTATGCCTTATTTACTAACTTAACTTAACGAAAATGAAATCAAGTAATTATATTTTAAGTCTGATAATTTTAATTATTTTCAGCTTTAGCTTAAATGCGCAGCAAAAAAAGCATCTTTGTTCTCATAAATTTTTTCATTACACCTCTGAAATCGGAGATACAATTGATGTGGTTCATTATGACATCCATTTGGAATATATTGACTTTTCGGCTCAGACTATTCAGGGATATGCTGACGTTAAACTAACACCAAAAGTTAATAACATCAGCTCCATCCCTCTTGAATTGCTTGACCTGACAGTTGATTCGGTTTTTGTTGAAGGAACTGAAATTACTTCTTTCACACATGTTAATGCAATAATTCAAATACCACTTTCAACTCCTGTAAATACAGGTGACACTCTAACTGTGAGTGTTTATTATCATGGTCATCCGTTTCATGAAGGCTGGGGCGGTTTCCATTATTCGGGTGATTACGCATTTAATCTTGGAGTTGGTTTTGTGTCCGACCCGCATAATCTGGGTAAAGCATGGTTTCCGTGTGTTGATGATTTCAAGGACAGGGCAACTTATGATTGTTACATCACGGTTGGCGAAGGGAAAAAAGCCGTTTGCGGCGGTGCTTTAATTTCAGAAACAATTAATAAAAATAAATCCGTTACTTATCACTGGCAGTTGGACAAAACTATTCCAACTTATCTTGCTTCGGTTGCCGTTGGCGAATATGAAGCAGTGGCTGATTCTTATAATGGTATAAACGATACAATTCCAATTTTAATTTACACCAAACCTGCTGATACATCTGATGTTCCCGGTTCATTTTCTAATTTAAAAGATATAATGGCAATTTTTGAATATTATTTTAATCCATATCCGTGGAACAGGGTGGGTTATGTAGGCACGGCTATCGGAGCTATGGAGCATGTTACAAATATTGCATATCCGCATTTCTGCATCAACGGCACATCAACTTACGAATGGCTTTATACCCATGAATTATCACACATGTGGTTTGGCGATCTCGTAACATGTGCTTCCGCAGGAGATATGTGGCTCAACGAAGGCTGGGCTGTCTTCTGTGAAATTTTTTACACAAAAGACCTTTACGGCGAAGAAGATTTTAAAAACTCAATGCGTAATAAACATGCTGATGTTTTACGTACTACACATATTCAAGACGGCGGATATTATGCTTTGTACGGAGTCCCCACCGAACTCACTTACGGAAGCACTGTTTATAATAAAGGTTGTACTGTTGTTCAGACATTGAGAGGTTATCTTGGCAGTGATCTTTTCTTTGATGTTGTGAAAGCTTATCTTGAGGAGTTTGCTTTTAATTATGCTTCATCTTATGATATGAGAGATTTTATGACTTCTTACACAGGCATTGATATGACCGCTTTTTTTGATGCCTGGGTATTCACTCCCGGAACGCCTCATTTTTCAGTTGATTCATTTGCAGTCCAAACTACCGGTGAAGATTTTGATGTTTTTGTTTATCCAAAACAAAAATATAAGGGATTTGATTATCTCGCTAATTCCAATATTGTTGAAGTAACCTTTATGGACAGCAACTGGAATACTTTTACCGATACAATTCATTTTTCAGGCAAAACAGGATGTTCGGTTAAACAGGTGCCTTTTGCTCCTGAAGCCGTTATGATGGACCTTGAAGAAAAACTGTGCGATGCCACAACAGACTATTTTCAAACAGTAAACAGCACAGGTGAATATGAATTTCCAAATACTTTTTTTAATATTGATGTTGAGCAAATCACCGATTCTGCATTTTTCAGGGTTACACATAACTGGGCACCACCCGATAGTTTAAAAACTCCTGTTCCGGGACTAAGACTTTCCGATTACAGGTATTGGAAAATTGACGGTATTTTCCCTGAAGATTTCATCGCAACCGGACGTTTTTGTTATAACAGAAATAATTATTTAGATAATACATTGATATTAAGTCTAACCGATTCTGTTGTAATATTATACCGTTCCAGCCCGGCCGAAGACTGGCAATCAATCAATTTTACAAAAGTGGGTATCTGGATGATTGGCAATCTTTATGTTGATAGTTTGCAAAAAGGTGAATACACATTGGCTGTGTGGGATACACAGGTTGGAAATGATGAAACATCATCAAAAAAAGAAAATAAAATAAAAGTGTATCCGAACCCATCACACGATATTTTTAATATTGAATTCAGCATTGAAGAAGAATCTTTATTAGAAATTTTCAATACAAATGGTGTAATGATAAAAAGTATTAAAATCAAACCCGAACAAAATTATATAAAATGGAAACCCTGCGGTATCCCGGAAGGAACTTACATAATTCAAATCAATTCGGGAAATAATAAAATTGCCGGTTGGGAAAAGGTTGTTTATGTGAAATAATCCGGCAACAAATTCCCAACTAAAAAACCGTAAAGGAAAAATTATGTTTTTTTATTTCGGAAGGTTTTATTTTAATCCAATCCCCTTGTTCTTTACACGACATGCAATATGGCGAGTCTTTAGAATATTCATGTTCGCAATGGTTGCATTTTTGGTTTTTTATGAAATATGAAATGTGTAATTTCTTTTGAGAGATAAATAAAACCAAAACTCCAATAACAGGAGTAAGCAAAAGACTTATTATAAATATTGCCCATCCTCCTATTGTCCTTTTTGCTCCTTCAATTGTTAAAAGAACAACTAAAATAAGATAAAATAAAATAAAAATCGTTAATTCCATTCTAAAGATATTTTAGGAACTTTTAATACTTGGGTTTTCAAAGTTCGTGCCAGAAATGTATGTCCTAAATTATCAATTACTTAACAATAGTTATTGTGTAGAATGTCATGCGAAGGCATAATAAAACCGAATACTACTTTCCAATTTCGGATAAAATTATGCTACTATTTGTAATATTTGTTAAAAATGTTAAAATCTACTTATAAAAGCATATTTTTGCTTTCCGAAAATCTGTATTAAAAAATGTCTCAAAAAATATTTTTACTTATAATTATTTTATTATTAATTTTTTCCTGCCGCAATTCATCTGTTGAATCCGATAAAAACCCCGGAATAAAAATTTCTGACAGCCTTGTAATTAATCTTGATCAAATAATAATAAACAAAAAAGCCCATTGGATTGACAGCATTTTTACCCGGCTTCATAAAAGAGGCGGATTCAACGGAACCGTTTTATATGCGGAAAAGGGACGAATGGTTTATAAAAAAGCATTTGGTATGGCAGACTATAGAGATAAAGATACCCTGACAACCGAATCAATGTTCCAGCTTGCTTCAGTTTCAAAGATGTTCACTGCAATGGCAATAATGATACTTAAGGAAGATGGAAAACTGGATTTTGATGCTGATGTCAGGGATTACCTGCCTGATTTTCCTTATGATAACATAACCGTCAGGCACTTACTGACACATCGTTCGGGATTGCCAAGATATATGTCGCTGGCACATGAAAAATGGAAAAATAAAACAATTCCCTTAACAAACTATACAATGCTGGCACTATTTGTAAAATATAAACCACAACCATATTTTAGAACCAACACCGGATTTCATTATTGTAATACGAATTATATGCTTCTGGCTTGTATTGTTGAGAATATTTCGGGAAAAACTTATGATAAATTTGCAGAGGAGAGAATTTTTAAGCCGCTTGAAATGAATCACACAAAAATTTATAATATGAATGGCGATTCCATTGTTCCTGCTTATATTCCTGTTGGGGTTACCGGCTACAGATACAGAGGGTGGAGAATTGTAAGAGAACGAAATGATTACCTGAATGGAATAATGGGCGATAAAGGTGTTTTTTCCTGTGTTGATGACCTTTATAAATTTGACCGGGCATTATATAATCAAACTTTGATAAGCGATTCCACACTGCGTGAAGCTTTCTATCCAGGAAGTCCTAAATACTGGAAACGAAAAGACGGTTATGGTTTTGGCTGGAGAATAAAAACAAGCGAAGATAGTACTGTTTATCATTACGGCTGGTGGAAAGGTTTCCGGGCATTTTATATCAGGGATATGAAAAACGAAAAAACAATTATTGTTTTGAGTAATAAAGATAAAGGTCCGGGCTCACGAAACTTGTGGAAGGTTCTTCGCGATACAAACAATACTCTCGGATATATTAGTAAATTATTGCATGAAAATTATTAATCATAAATTCAACTAAAATAAATATTTAATATTATCGTTTTAGTATTAAACCAAATTAACCAAATAATTATGAAAAAATTATTGATTTTAGCCTTATTGGCAGTCTTAGTTATTGCATCTTGTAAAAAAGACAAAGATGATGTTCAACAAATTGAACCGGTCCCGCAATCAGCTGATTACGCCCTTTTCAACACAGGAAGTTACTGGATTTATCATTGGTATAAAATTGACACTTTAGGCAATGAAACATTTATGGATAAAACAGACAGTTTGTATATTGCCGAAGACACCATAATTAACGGACACACATATCAAGTCAAAAAAGGAAATTTCTTTGTGACTCAAAATTACCTGGAATTATGCCGTGATTCAAGTAATTATATTGTTAGTCATCTGGGACAAATAATGTTCTCAGCAACAAATTTTACAGATGTTCTTTTTTATGATACCATCGCAGATTTACTTACAAGATCATTTAAAATGGATGATAAAGACATTATAATTTCTGTTCCGGCAGGTGATTTTAAAACATATAACTTCAAAGGTACAATTGTTCCTTTAATACCCGATTACCCCTGGGGTGTACGATACATTAATTATTGCTATGCAAAAGGTGTTGGCAGGGTTTTATCAACTTCATATTATTTTAGCTCACCAGATTATATGGAACAAAGACTTATCAGGTATCACATTGAATGATTTGTATATCAATAGATTCCCAATTTGTTTTTCTAGCAAACTTTTATTTCAGCCCCGAATACCCGCATTAGCGTTAACTTAAATATTGTGATTTTAATATTTATTTAGGTTATAGGGTTAAGGTAAAGA
>JADFUO010000037.1 GCA_015222115.1 Bacteroidota bacterium
ATAAATAAGATTATTATAGGGATTATGTTTTTTCTTGCATATTACGTATATTATACGGATATTTGCTGCTTAATAATATGTTATCCTTAACTCATTTCATACGAAGATTATTTAATTCTTTTTATAGGTTCATTTATTACTCCAATATTACCATTTGAAATTTTTTAAAAAAACAATAAATCACCGAAATATCAGTTTATTATTTTCAGACAGAATCATAAATATTGTACTTATAAATTAGCAAATAATTCACCCATAAGAAAAATTACACAGAAGTATTACAAATTAATCCGTTTTATTCATACATAAACAAAATTTTATTAGGATGAAAATTTTGAAAAAACATTTATTCGCTTTAATATTGGTTTTATTCTTCAGTAATTCCTATTCGCAGGGGATTGGTATCGGGCAATGGCGCGATCAACTTCCGTACAACAAATGTATCGGCGTTGACGAAGCCGGAGATAAAATTTACTGTGCTACACCTTACAGCCTGTTTTATTACAACAAAGATGACAACAGTTTAGAAAGATTAAACAAAATTAACGGATTATCCGACATAGGTGTAAGTTCAATAAAATATAACAACGATTACAATACATTGGTTATAGCTTACACTAATACAAATATTGACCTGATAAAAGGAAATAGCATAATTAATATTTCCGATATAAAAAGAAAACAAATTCTTGGTAAAAAAACTATAAACAATATCATGTTTATTGATAATCTGGCATATCTTTCGTGTGGGTTTGGAATAGTTGTTCTTGATATTGATAAGGAAGAAATTCATGATACTTATTATATCGGTCCTGACGGTACTTATATTGATGTTTTGGATATGACCCTTAATGATACTTCATTTTTTGCTGCAACAGAATGCGGAATCTATGAGGCTTCAATTGATAATCCTAATTTGGCAAATTTTGCAGCATGGACAAAACTTAATTCAATTCCGTTACCTGATGCCAAATACAGCCTGATCCAATTTTTTAGCGGTAAAGTTCTTGCCAATTATTCAAGTACAATTTATAATGGTGATACAATTTATGTTTATGATGGCAGCTCATGGACGTATTTTGATTCTACACATTTTTCCAATACACACAGTATATTATCATTGTATAATCAATTGGTAATTACAAATAATGGAAGTATTGACCTGTTTGATGCTGATTTTAACAAAACAATACATGTTTATTATCCAAGCCAGATTTTTTTATCGCCTTTATATGCAATTATTGATAGAGATGGGATAATATGGTCGGCTGACAGATTAAAGGGATTGATAAAAATAACAAGTGAATGGGTAGGGGAAAAGATATTACTTAACGGACCGGTTTCAATAAATGTATTTGCAATGAATGTTGCAGGAAATGATTTATGGGCAGTGCCTGGAGGTTATAAAAGCAGTTGGTCCCCTACATATTTTAATGGCTCTATTTATTCATTTATTGAAGATAATTGGTTTTCATATTATAAAAAAAATACACCTGCTTTTGATTCAATCAAAGATGTTGTTTGTGTAACAATAAATCCCTGGAATCATAAAAATGTATTTGCAGGAACATGGCAAACCGGATTACTTGAATTTAATAATAGTGAAATAGTAAATATTTATACTGATAAAAACAGTACATTGCAAAGATGGGAGTCTGACCCCGAAAGAATTCTTGTAGGAGGGATTTGTTTTGATGATAATGGTAATTTATGGGTTGCTAATTCAGGGGCTAACAATATACTATCGGTAAAAACGAACGAAGGGATATGGAAATCATTTAATTTAGGATCAACTGCAAGTGGGGTTGATATTAGTAAAATGATTATAGATTCATATAATCAAAAATGGATATTAAAAAGAAAAACTTCCGACAGTAAATGTTTTATTTACGTATTTAATGATAATAACACTATTTCCAATACTACGGATGATAAAGTAAAAATGCTGAGTGGGGAAGTTGGTGAAGGTAACATTCCGGGTAATATGGTTTTCAGTATAGCCCAAGACCTTGACGGTGAGGTTTGGATTGGAACAGATGAAGGTATTGCAGTATTTTATTCTCCGGATAATATTTTTTCAGGAGATAATTTTGACGCTCAACGAATACTTGTCCAACAAGATGGATACTGGCAATATCTTCTTGAAACAGAAACTGTCACAGCTATTGCAATAGATGGTTCAAATAAAAAATGGATAGGAACAGATAATGCCGGAGTATTTCTTTTATCGGATGATGGTACTGAACAAATTCATCATTTTACCGAAGAAAACAGCCCGTTGTTTTCCAATTCTATTTCAAGTATAGTTATTAATGATGACGGAGAAGTGTTTTTCGGGACTGCAAACGGTATAATTTCATTTAAGGGAATTGCCACTCCCGGAGGTGTAACTTATGATGATGTTTATGCTTACCCTAATCCCGTGAGAGAAGGTTATACGGGAACTATCGCAATTAAGGGTCTTGTTAGAGATGCTGACGTAAAAATTACTGACATAAGCGGAACACTTATTTACGAAACAAAAGCCGAAGGCGGACAAGCAGTTTGGGATGGCAGAAACTTCAATGGAAGAAGAGCACGTACAGGTGTTTATCTCGTTTTTGCAAGTAATGAAGATGGCTCTGAAACTCTTGTTACAAAAATATTGTTTATAAATTAAGTCATGTTATTCAAAACAAGAGGCATTGTTTTTCACCAGATAAAATACTCCGAAAGCAGTGTTATTGCTAAAATATATACCGAACTTTTCGGCATCCAGTCTTATCTTATAAAAGGCGTAAGAAATAAAAAATCAAAAATCAAGTCGGCTCTTTTGCAGCACCTTTCAATAGTTGACCTTGTGGTTTATCACAAAGAAAAAAGTAATATTCAGTATATTAAAGAAATAAGAAGTGAATACCAGTTTACCTCCATACCTTTTGATATAAGGAAAAGTTCAATAGCGGTTTTTATCAACGAAATTCTTTATAAATCAATCCATGAAGAAGAAGCCAATCAAAACTTATTTGATTATCTTTTAAATTCAATTAAATTACTGGACATGATAACCAAAAGGTTTGTTGATTTTCATTTGTTATTTACTATCGGGTTAACG
>JADFUO010000281.1 GCA_015222115.1 Bacteroidota bacterium
AACCAATACTTTGCTAAAAAAAAAAGTTTTACAGGATAATAGTATAAATTATTAATGAATTATTTAGTTACTTTCTTCCAAAGTCAGCAGGGATCTCTCCCCATGCTGCGGTTTCCCATTTAAGAATTTTATTAGGAAAGGTATTATTGTGAAGCCAGTTAATTGCCCTGTCAACTAATTTAAATAATTCTTCATTTTGATGTGTTCTTTCTAATTTGGTCTTCACAACTTTTGTTTTCACCCATTTAATTGCTGTCCTTGAATCGGAATATATTGGAATATTGCTTTTTATTTTCTTCAGGTAAGCCAAGCCATGAACAAGTGCTAAAAATTCACCTATATTAACAGTTCCTTCGGGAAAAGGTCCTTGTCTGAACAATTCTATTCCTGTTTTAGTATCAACACCACGGTATTCCAGTATTCCGGGATTGCCACTGCAAGCAGCATCAACAGATAAACTATCAGGAATGGATTTACCTATTAACATTTTTTGTTCTTCAGTCAATTCGCTTATAAAAATATTATTCCCTATAAATTGCCCGCTTTCGCTTTTAAATGCTTTTTCTGCAAGCTCTTTACTCTTAAACGACTTATATACAGCCCCGGTATAACCCTTTATTTGTTTCTCACATTCTGTCCAGCTTGTAAAAACACCGGTTTCCCTGCCTTTCCAGACTACATAATATTTTTGATTTTTCTTTGCCATAATTACTTATTAATTTAGCAAAATTATTAATATCTTTGTAACTAATCAGTATTAAATTAACAATTAAAATTTCTTGACAAATATTATTATTGAATTGGGAAATTCATACGGACGTCCTGCGGTCGTAATGGAAATAGGGGAAATAAGGGAAATACCTTTATACTTTATACCCTTATACCTTTATACCCCCTATGACCGAAGGGCATCCAAATGGATACCAAATTCAAAATCTTTATGTAACTTTGTGTAAGACTTTTTAATAACTTAACGTGAGTTCGGGATTAGTTTCTTTATGTGTTTTTTTTAATCATAAGAAATCTGCGCCAATCTGCGTCAAAATAAAGAGAATCTTTAAAAAAATGAGAAATTGGGGTTTTACTGTCTTTCTGCTTCTTTTGATCTTAACTGCATGTAGTCCGGATAAGATTTATGAAAAGCATATAAAATTTGAAAATTATTCATGGAACCGTTTTAAAGCCGTGCAATTTGAAGTCCCGGTTGAAGACATTAAAAGCAATTACAATTTTTATTTCGCCATAAAGCATATCACACAATATCCATATAAAAACCTTAGAATAAATCTTACGATTCATACTCCTTCAGGCGAAGTCAGAACCATGGATTATGCCCTTAAATTAAAAGATAATAAGGGAAATTTTTTTGGCAAAACAACAGGTGATACATGTTATATTTCCATACTTCTGAGAAAAGATTTTCTATTCAGTAAAAAAGGCATTTGTAAATTTGAAATTGACAATCTTATGCCCAAAATTGAAACACCGGGCATTATGGAAATCGGTCTGATAGTGGAAAGGTCTGATTAATTAGTGTTCGTCCATAAACTAAGCATTTAGAATTTTTTAAAAATGACAAATTTCAAGCACCAAATTTTTTTGACTTTCTGGACTAACTCTAATTTATTATCCCATGAACCGTTTCTTTATCTTTAAATAACTGCAACCTCAACGCATCCAAATCTTTGAATTTCCGTTCATCACGTATGCGGTCAATAAAAAATATTGTGATGGTATCACCGTAAATATTTTTATCAAAATCAAAAATATGAACTTCTATTGTCAGGTCACCATGGTCAATCGTCGGACGGAATCCTATGTTTCCCATTCCTTTGAATAACTTTCCGTTCCATTCAATCCTGCAAGCATAAACGCCATTTGCAGCTATTAATTTATATTCATTTTCAACATCAATATTTGCAGTAGGAAAACCAATTGTATGTCCTATTCTGCTTCCATGCACCACTTTTCCGGTTATTGAATAATCATAACCTAACAATTCATTTGCTTTGCGAATTTTGCCTTCATTCAGTGCCTTTCGGATTTTTGTTGAACTGATAGCTATGTTTTTCACGTCCTGTGCCGGAATTTTTTCTACTTTAAATCCGTATTTTCTTCCTAAATCAAATAGATTTTTAAAATCCCCAAGTCGGTTCTTTCCAAAATGATGGTTATAACCAATCACTAATTTTTTTGTCTTTACTTTATCAACAACAATATTCTTAATAAATTCTTCTGAGGTTTGTCTTGAAAATTCTTTTGTAAATGGTATAATTATCAGATGGTCAATACCTTCTTTTTCCAAAAGCTCAAATTTTCTTTTTTGTGTATTGATAATTTTAAATTTTTTACTGTCGGGATGAATTATCAAACGGGGATGAGGGTGAAAAGTTATCAAAACGGTTTCTCCGTTATTTTTACGGGCTTCTTCTGTCATTCGTTTAATAATTTTTTGATGACCGATATGAACGCCGTCAAATGTGCCGACAGTCACAACAGGATAATCAACACCTTTAAACTCGTCTATGTTTTTATAGATTTTCACACTAATATCGTTAGTTTTATATAACTAATTGAAGTCCGTCAATAAATCAGGAATTTAGATTTTTCAATAAAAAATAATAAATTATGCCAAATGTTTTCCTTCTGGACAAGCCTCAATCCCGATAGCTATTGGGATTTGGTGCTTTGCTTTAAAAAATATTTTGACATTCTTGACTAACATTTATTAATTTATAGATAACTAAATTTAAATTCACGCAAAAATAGTATATTTAAAATTTTGGAAACATTTTTTCGTAAAAAAAATAATAATGCTTAATCAAATCCGAAATTATTCTGCAAAAACAATTTGTTTGTTTATCCCGATTCTACTTTTACCTTTTACAGGTCTTTCACAAATTAATGAAAATTTTTCTGATGGTGATTTTACCAATAATCCCACCTGGGTTGGAGATGCCGGACAGTTTCAAATCAATTCATCAGATCAGTTACAATTAAACTCATCAGATGTGGGTGAATCTTATCTTTCAACCGAAAATTATTTGATCAATGAAACCGAGTGGAGATTTTGGATAAAACTTTCATTCAGCCCATCAGGAAATAACAATACAAGGGTTTATCTGGTTTCTGATAACCCAGATTTAAAAGAACCTCTTAACGGTTATTTTCTTCAATTTGGTGAAGCAGGTTCTGATGATGCTATCGAGTTGTTTAAACAAACCGGTGATGAAATTACTTCTGTTTGCAGGGGAACTGATGGATTAATATCCGGTTCATTCTATATAACGGTTAAGGTTATCAGGAATAATATCGGTTTATGGGAGGTTTATGCTGACCCTTCGGGTGGTTCAAGCTTTCAGTTAGAAGCAAGCGGAACAGACAATTCGATAAATTCCACAAATTATTTCGGGGTTTTTTGCAAATATACCGGAAGTAACAGCAAAAAAATGTACTTCGATGATTTTTACATCGGACCAATAATTATAGATACTATTCCCCCTAAAATTTCTATAATCAATGTTGTTTCACAGAAAAATCTTGATATTATATTTTCCGAAAGTGTTGATTTAGAATCTTCTGAAACGCTGAGTAATTATGTTGTCAATAATAGTATTGGAAATCCTGCTCAAGCAATCAGGGATGAAAACAATTTTTCTCTGGTGCACTTAAGTTTCTCAAATAATTTTGATGTTGGCATTATTTATTCATTAACTATAACAAACGTTGAAGACCTGTCTGAAAATGCAATTACATCTGCTATCCAAACATTTGTTTATTATTTTTCTGCACCTTACGATATCGTTATCAATGAAATCATGGCAGACCCAAATCCACCGGTTTCCCTCCCTGAATATGAATATATTGAATTATTCAACAACACCGGTTTTCCATTAAATTTAGAAGAATGGACAATTACAATTGGTTCAAGTACAAAAACCTTTCCTGATATTTCAATTGAGTCTAATGGTTATTTGATCTTAGCTAAAGATGCTGCCGAACCCGAACTATCAAATTATGGCCGGTTTGTTAGTTTTTCAGGTTTTTCTCTTACTAATTCCGGACAAACTATCATATTACAAAACAAAGAAGGAGAAATAATTTCACTGGTTTCATATTCTGATGAATGGTATAAAAATCCTGAAAAAGAAAATGGCGGCTGGTCGCTGGAACAAATTGATCCTCTTAGTCCATGCATGGAATCAGACAACTGGAAGGCTTCAAATAATCCGGAAGGGGGAACACCCGGTAAGATCAATTCCGTTAATGCTGTAAATGATTTTCCCCCACAACTATCACGAATAATTTGTATTGACAGCTTAAGCTTTCAGTTATTTTTTACCCAGTTAATGGATGGTTCTTCTTTAAACAATTTACAGTCTTTTAATGTTGATAAAGGAATAGGTAACCCTGTTAATGTTATTCCTGTTGACCCGGATTATAAATCTGTTATTCTTGAATTTCCAATCCCATTACAAAAAGGTATAATTTATACTTTAATTATAACTGATACCTTAACAAACTGTATTGGTCAGATTCTGCCTGTTAATAGTAATCTTTTATTGGGGGTTCCTGAAACAGCCGTTTCAAACGACATATCAATAAATGAAATATTATTTAATCCTAAAGGAAATGGGGTTGATTATGTTGAGCTTTATAACAGATCAAATAAAGTGATTGATTTGAAAGAACTTACAGTCTCATCTGTTAAAATAACCCTTCCAAACCCTCCGGATACTATTACAAAAGATATTTCAGTAAAAGGATTTCTTATGTTTCCGGAAAATTATCTTGTCTTAACCAAAAATCCGGATATAGTCAAACAGCAATACTATACTTCAAACCCTGATGGGTTCATTAAAATTGAATCTCTTCCGGCTTTTAACAATGACAAAGGCACTGTAATAATTTCTGATAAAAGCAAAAATGTGATTGATGTGTTTTCATATAATGAGGACATGCAATATCCCCTGTTTAATTATTTGGATGGCGTTGCTCTGGAAAGAATAAATTATAACAGACCAGCACAAGACGAAACCAATTGGCATTCTGCTGCTGAAAACGTTGGTTTTGGCACGCCTGCTTATAAAAATTCACAGTTTGTTGAAATGGAAAATATTGAAGACCAGATTACGATTTCTCCTGATATTTTCTCACCAGATGCTGATGGACATGATGATGTTCTAAATATTTATTATGAATTTAATGAACCCGGTTATACTGCAAATATTAGCATTTACGACTCAAAGGGCAGACTTGTTAAATATTTGATTAAAAATGAATTGCTCGGAACCAAAGGAGCGTTTTCTTGGGATGGGATAACCAAAAATAACCAAAAGGCGAACATCGGAATCTACATTATTTATATTGAGGTTTTTGACCTGAATGGAAATGTAAAACACTATAAAAAGACAGGAGTTTTAGGAAGTCGCCTGTAGCTTTTCCATATCAATTGATAATTGGATAGGGGAAATAAAGGGAATAGGGGAAATAAAGGGAATAGGGGAAATAAAGGGAATAGGGGAAATAAGGGACGCCATACCCCTATACTCTTATACCTTTATACCCTTATTCCCCTTATACCATTTTAAAAATATATCCTCAAATCCAGAGAATCTAATTTGCAGCCAAGGCAATAACCGCAACACTAATTCTAACATCCGGAACTTTGAATAAGGCATTTGCACAGGCTTCAAGGGTTGAGCCTGTTGTAATTACATCATCTACCAGAAGAATATGTTTCCCGATAAGAGAATCCGTTTGTCTGACATTAAAAATTTCACTCACATTTTGCCATCTTTTAAAGCGTGATTTTTTTGTCTGTGTTTGCGATGCTATTTTACGATAAAGTGATCTTGTATCTAATTCTATTTTCATTGATCCGGATATTCCTATTGCAAATTGCTCACTTTGATTATACCCTCTTTGTTTTTGTTTTTTCCTGTGCAGAGGAACCGGTATAACAATATCAACCGTATTAAACTGAGGCGAGTCAATCAAATCCAAACCGTATTGTTTACCTATAAAAATCCCAATTTCTTTTTTTCCTTTGTATTTGAGTTGGTGAATAAGATGCTGTATCTTTGATCCTTTGGCAAAATAATAACATGCCGAAGCAGACTCAATATTTACTCTCCCCCAGAAAATTTCACTTACAGGGTTATTTTTTTCAAAATGAAAATTCGTTTTTGGTAAACGATAATTACAGAATATACAAATAACTTTCTCGTTTTTATACAAGGTGTTACCACATGATGCGCATACGCGCGGGTAAATCAGTGAAAGAAAATCATCTAAAATACTTATCATCAAAATAATGAATGTAGAACTTTATCATTTATACCCTAACTTATTAAATGTCACGATTAAGAAAACATCTAAAAATATTTCCCCGAAGATGCAAGATTTGATTTTTTCTTAGATAATACTTCTTTGGTGCGATTCGGAACTCCAGTTAAAGCAACCGGTAATTCTGTACGGTGTGTTAAAAATACTGAATAACGCGAATCAAGTGTTGAAATTTTATTAAACCACGAAGTAACACAATACCGATAGCTATCGGTATCACTAAGTATCACAAAGAAAAATTTTGATTCTCATTAATATAGAAAAATTTTAAAAACGGGTAATTCTTTAGTCCTTAGGGTGACTTTGTGATATCCTTTGTGCATCCTTTGTGGTAAAAAAAGCCTATTTCAACCCTTGATTCGAATTAATAACTGATACAAATGGGAAAACATACAACCATTTAACCATTTAGCCATCTAATTTCTATTATCTTTGTATTTATGTCAACGCAATCACTTTTACTTGAAGTTAATAATCTGACGGTTGATTTTAAAACTGAAAATGAAAATGTCAGGGCTGTTGACGATATTAGTTTTTCCCTTAAAAAAGGTGAGGTTCTTGGTATTGTCGGGGAATCGGGTTCTGGTAAATCCGTTACTGCCCTCTCAATCATGCAGCTTATACAAACGCCGCCGGGTAAGATTATTTCCGGTGATATCAATTATTATGATCCTTCAGGCAATAAAATTGATCTTTCTTTACTTTCCAAAAAAAATATTCAATCTTTCAGGGGTAAAAAAATTGCAATGATATTTCAGGAACCAATGACATCTTTAAATCCTGTTTACACATGCGGAAATCAAATTGTTGAAGCAATCAGGCAACACCAAAACATCTCTAAAAAGAAAGCAAAAGA
The DNA here is from genome assembly GCA_015222115.1 of Bacteroidota bacterium. Lineage (GTDB taxonomy): Bacteria > Bacteroidota > Bacteroidia > Bacteroidales > JADFUO01 > JADFUO01. The sequence continues at coordinate 7,205 of JADFUO010000281.1, forward strand.
AAAAACAATTGAACTCTT
>JADFUO010000282.1 GCA_015222115.1 Bacteroidota bacterium
ATTCCGAAGTGTTAAAAAGTAAAATCTTCTATCCACCTTGATTTTATTTAAAATTTTCAAATAAATTGTAACAAACAAAAACTTCTATCCGTCATACAGAAAAATTCAAAAAATATTTTTAAAAAAGAAATTATGAAAAAAATAAACTTCAAAATCGTTAGTATAATTTTAATCGGATTGATGTTAAATTCCGGTTTAATTGGTTTTGCTCAGGAAAATGAAAAAAATAATATTATCAAACAGGAACGTCAAATTGATGAATTCAACGGAATTGATGTAGGAGGTGCATTTACAGTTTACTTAAAACAAGGTGACCGGTATTCTGCAACAGTTGAAACCAAAGCAAAAATTATTGATAAAGTTTTCACTGAAGTAAAAAAACAAACCTTGTACATATATTCTAAATCTTTAAAAAATCCCGGTAAATTAAATGTTTATTTAACATTTAAGGATATAAGCAGCATTGATGTACATGGAGCTGCAACAATAAAAGGGCAGTCGCTAATCTCTGCCGAAGAATTGAAAATACACGCAAGCGGTGCCTCTTTCGTAAAACTGGATTTAGATGTGGATACTCTGAACACTGATATTTCAGGTGCTGCTAATATTAAATTAACAGGTAAAGCAAATACCCATGTTACAAGCGTGAGTGGAGCAGGCGAATTAAAAGCTGCTGATCTTAAAACTAATACTACTCATGCTGAAGCAAGCGGAGCAGGTGATGCCACAATTAATGCCTCTGAAGAAGTTGAAATGAATACAAGCGGTGCAGCAAGTATTTCAAATATCGGAACACCTGAAACTATTAAAACAGATAAAGAAGATATAATTGTTACAACCGAAGTTGATGAAATTGAAAAAGTACGTATAAAAACCAATTATCACGGCGATACAACCATAGTGAAAGTTATCGGGCTGAAAGTTGAAGTTATTGAAAAGAGAGACTCGGTTAAAATTACCGTTGGTAATCATAAATTAATTATTGATGACCGTGGTAATGTGAAGTTTAAAAGAACTAAAAGGAAAAAATTTAACGGTCACTGGGCAGGGTTTGATATTGGTATTAACGGATATTTTAACAAAGATTTTAATATGAGCTTTCCGAAAGAATATGAATACATGGATTTGAACATGAATAAATCAATTGTTGTAAATATTAATGTATATGAACAGAACATCAGTTTATCAAAAAACCAAAAATTCGGCATGCTTACTGGTATTGGATTGGGAATTAATAATTACAGGTTTTCAAAAGATGTTAGTCTTAATTCCGATTCCTCCGAAATTATCGGTTATATTGCCAGAGGCATTAATATCCGTAAAAGCAAGTTAGTTATTACATCAATAAATATACCTTTATTGTTTGAATTCCAAACTAATAGATATTGCAAAAAAAACAGCTTTCACGTTACTGCTGGTATGGTATTTGGTTTGAGGATAGCATCGCATACAAAAACATATTTTGATGAACAAAACAAGGAATATTACTTAACCAGATATAATCCTAAAACTGATAAATACGAGGATGTTTGGAAGAAGGTTTCTCCTGGCCATGAAAAATTAAAGAATCATGATGATTTCTATTTAAATCCATTTCGATTTGATGCAACTCTGAGGATTGGCTGGGGCTGGATAAACCTTTTCGGAACTTATTCGGTTTCAACATTATTTAAAAAGGATAAAGGTCCAGAACTGTATCCATTTTCAGTCGGTTTGACATTGGCAGGATGGTAAAATGAGTGGTAGTAGCAGTGGCAGGATATCTTACTGCAAACTGCTACTTGTCCTGTTTTCCGCATTAGGACACCC
>JADFUO010000283.1 GCA_015222115.1 Bacteroidota bacterium
ATATATTTTTGTTGCTTATGGAACGAGTGCACGAATTTGCCAGAAAGCAATTCAACTGGCACGTGAAAAAGGAATAAAAGTCGGTTTGTTTCGTCCTATCACACTTTATCCATTCCCGAAAAAAGAAATTAATGAACTTTCAAAAAAAGTAAAAGGATTGCTTTCTGTTGAAATGAGCGCAGGGCAAATGGTTGAAGATGTTTTGCTTGCTGCAGAAAGGAATATTAAAATTGATCACTTTGGTAAAATGGGAGGAATCATTCCTTCACCTGCTGAAGTAGTTGAAGCTTTAGAACAAAAAATTATCGGAGGTTAACAATTATGGAAGAAAACATAAAAAAAGATAATATTCGTAAAGAAGAAAATATAGTTTACAAAAAAACTAAGCTTATGACCGACAAGGTGCTAAGCTATTGCCCTGGTTGCGGACATGGAACAATACATCGCATCATTATGGAAGTTGTGGATGAAATGGGAATCCAGTCTGAAACTTTAGGTATAGCACCTGTTGGGTGTGCAGTACTTGCTTACGAATTTATGGATATTGACATGCAGGAAGCTGCTCATGGCAGGGCTCCTGCAATGGCAACTGCAATGAAAAGGTTGATGCCCGAAAAATATATATTTTCTTATCAGGGTGATGGCGACTTGGCTGCAATTGGAACCGCTGAAACTATTCATGCTTGTAACAGAGGAGAAAATATTACAATAATTTTTGTAAATAACGGTATTTATGGCATGACAGGCGGACAAATGGCTCCTACCACCCTACCCGGAATGAAATCATCAACTTCACCTTATGGAAGGGATGTTGCTACAATGGGATATCCTTTAAAAATAACAGAACTAATTGCTCAATTACCCGGCACTTACTTTGTTACAAGGCAGGCTGTTCACACACCTGCTAATGTTAGGAAAACAAAAAAAGCTATCAGAAAGGCTTTTGAAAATCAAAAATTAAAAAAAGGATTATCATTTGTTGAAGTTGTTTCTAACTGTAACTCCGGTTGGAAAATGGCTCCTGTTCAGGCTAATGAATGGATGGTAGAAAATATGTTTCCGTTCTATCCATTAGGAGATATTAAAATTGAGGGAGAGTTACTTAAATAATTACTAATTAACCTAATTTCTAATTGACCTAATTTTAATCGAATATTTGGACATTTTAAATTTGAATTTCGTATTTTATTAGAGCAATTAGGTTAATTAGAGCAATTAGAAATTTAAAATTAAATAATAAAATCAAAGCTTCAGGATAAAATTCCGATACAATTAAATAATTTTGTTAATAAATAAATTAAAGAAATGACTGAAGAAATAATTATTGCCGGATTTGGAGGACAAGGTGTTCTTTCAATGGGAAAAATACTTGCATACTCAGGAATAATGCAGGATCAGGAAGTAAGTTGGATGCCCTCTTATGGTCCTGAAATGCGTGGCGGTACTGCTAATGTTACTGTAATTTTAAGTGATGATAAAGTCAGTTCACCCATTCTTACTGAATTTGATACAGCAATAGTTCTGAACCAGCAATCAATGGATAAATTTGAAAATACTGTTAAACCCGGTGGTTATTTATTGTACGACCCCAATGGAATATCCCACCCAACTAAAAGAAAAGATATTAATATTTATAAAGTTGAAGGAGCTAAAATAGCTTCCGCAATGGGAAACGCTAAAATATTTAATATGGTTGTGTTGGGTGCCTATTTAAAAATGAGACCTCTTGTAAAACTTGATAATGTAATTAAAGGCCTAAAAAAATCATTACCGGAGCGTTATCATAATCTAATCCCATTGAACGAAAAAGCAATTATTAGAGGAATGGATAATCTTGAAGAAGTTCAGAAAGTATGAATACAAAAGAATTAATAGAAATTATAATTAATGGAAATGATAAATTTGTAAAAAATCATAACAAAGAATATTTTAAAGATCATTTTGATAAACAGAATCCGAATATTACTTTGGTTACATGCTCCGATTCAAGAGTACAACCTGATGTAATTCTTCCAGATTCAATAAATAAAATATTTATTATCAGAAATATCGGCAACCAGATACCTTCAAATGAAGGTTCTGTAGATTACGGAATTTATCACCTTAAAACACCTGTTCTATTGATTTTAGGACATTCGGATTGCGGAGCTATCAAAGCTTTTTTAAAAGGTTACAACGATGAACCTGATACTATAAAACATGAACTTGACAATCTTAAACCTGTTATTTTAAAAGAAGATGAATTAATAGAAAACATCAGAAAAAATATAAATTTTCAGGTTGATATTGCAATAAAAAAATATAAAGAACTTATTCAAAATGGAGAATTAGCCGTTGTTGGAGCATATTATGATTTTAAAAACGATCTACAAAAAGATTACGGCAGATTGACAGTGATAAATATTAACGGGGAGAATAATAATTAATCGCTTAACCCGAATAATTCATAACGCAGTGAAGCTGCAAACAAATTGATTTCTGTTTTTTTATCTTGACTTGCACATAACATTGATATTCAATCCCGAGTATTCAGGATTAGAATAAAAGTTTGTTAGAAAAACAAAGTTTTATAAGATAATAATATATCAACCGATTTGCGACTTAAGCCATTCATGCCATTTGTCCATGCCTTCGCCGGTTTTAACTGATAATTCGAAAAATTCAAGATGATGATTTACCTGATGTGCATATTCTTTGGCTTTATTTATATCAAAATCAACGTAAGGTAAAAGGTCGGTTTTATTGATTATACATATATCTGACGATTGAAACATTGTAGGATATTTTATAGGCTTGTCCTCGCCTTCGGTAACACTGATTATTACAATCCGCTTTGATTCACCTAAATCAAATAATGAAGGACAAATAAGGTTGCCGACATTTTCAATAATTAACAGAGAATTATTTTCAACTTCAAGTTTTTTCACTGCCTTATTTATCATATCTGCGTCTAAGTGACAACCGTTTCCTGTATTTATCTGTACTACAGGAGCACCTGCTGCTTCAATTCTGTTAGCATCATTCATGGTTTGCTGGTCACCTTCAATAATATAAAAGTTGACATCTTTACTTAAATCTTTAATTGATCTTTCAATCAAACTTGTTTTTCCTGAGCCGGGCGAACTTACTAAATTTAAGGCAAAGATATTTTTTGCTTCAAAGAAACCACGGTTTCTTTCGGCAATTAAATTATTTTTATGAAGTATATCAGTTTCAACCTTAATTTCAGTTCCATGTGAATGCTTGTGTTGATAATCATGATGATGATGAGCATGATCACTTTCTTCATGATGGTGATGATGTTCATGGTTATAGTCATGTGTATGGGCATGTGAATGACTGTGAGCATGTTCACTACCATCATGTAAATGACTATGAGAATGAGTGTGAGTATGTTCAGGATTATTTTCAATCGTTTCACCGGGTTTTCTTATACTGAATGAATTACTTTCACCGCAACCGCATGTTTCGCACATAATTAGCTCCTTTCTTTTTTTTACAAAATTAATAATTAGTTTGGTATCTATTCAACTTTTAAAGATTTCACTCTTAATTCTTTTCCTGATATTATTTCTGTTTTAAATTCATTGCAATTCGGACAAGGTGAATACAAATCCTCAATTTTAAAAATATGTAAACAATTCAGGCATTTTGCTTTTGCTTGTATTTCAGTAATTTTTATTTTTGCTTTTCCCAAAACCGAATCTTTTACTGCTTCCTGCAAGGCAAACTCAAGTGCTTCTAAAACAATTCCCGACATTGTTCCGATTTCCAATTCAATTTCATAAACTTTTTTTGCATTTGCTTTTTTTGTCTCTTCATCGGCAATATCAACAATATTCATTGCAATTGACAGTTCGTGCATATAAAATTATTTTAAATATTTTGCCAAAATTATAAATAATTATTATGGTTATCAGAAAAACTGTTTATATTTGATATTTCAAAATATATTTTCTAACTTTGTTTAAAAAAATAAATTTTGTATTTTTGCCAAAAAAATCTATACAACTTTATTTAATTAATTTTAAAAATATTATACCAAAAATTAAAATCAAGAATCAAAAATTCATAATATCAGGAGGTTTTAATGGATAAATTTGTTAACATAAATGTAAAATGTACAAAGTGTGGTAAATCATTAATGGACCACCAGAACATGATTAATAATATGCCAAGTATTGCACTGAATATCGGGTTTAAAGATAAATCAGGTAAAATCTGGCTTTGTTCTAATTATGGTTGCCATGAACATAAAAAAAATATTGAAATCCCCGATAAAGAAATTGTAAATTTTTACTGCCCTCATTGTGAAGAGTTCCTGAATTCAGATATTAAATGTAAAACATGTGAAGCTCCTATGGTAAAGTTTAATATTGATATTGGCGGAATAGTGAGTATATGTTCAAGAAAAGGCTGTACCAACCATTATGTTATGTTTGAAGACCTTTCAACAGCCATAAGCAGATTTCACAGGGCTTATGGTATGTAATTAATTTATCCGTAAATACAGGATATTATAAGATGTTTTAATCAAAAATACCAATAAACACTAATTAACATATTCTGGGTAGTTGTTCTCCTGTTAGCATATCAATTATTCTTTTTCCACCGATACCTGTTGTAATCCAGCTTTTTCCGGGATGTTCATCAACTATTTCACCAATAATAATACTGTCTTTTCCTAATTCATCTTGTTTCAATATTTTCAGAACTTTTTCAGCATCCTTGCTTCCAACAATAATTAATACCTTGCCTTCATTTGCAACATACAAAGGGTCAAAACCTAATATTTCGCACATTCCCCTGACTTCTTCTTTCACTTTTACAGATGATTCATCAATTTGAATTCCGAAATTTTTATTTTCAGACAATTCAGATAAAATCGTTGCAACTCCTCCCCTTGTTGCATCTCTCATGAATTTAATTTCTGATGATACACTCAAAGCTTTTTCTATCAGATAGTTCAGGCAAGCACAATCGGAGACAATATTTGATTTAATATTCAATTCATTTCTGGCACTTAATATAGCCATTCCATGGTCGCCAATTGTTCCGTTAATTATAATCTTATCATCTGTTTTAATATTTTTACCTGAACTTATATTTTTATGCTTTTTATTTAATATTCCGATACCTGATGTGTTTATAAAAATCTTATCGCATTTTCCTTTATTCACAACTTTGGTATCGCCTGTCACAATCAAAACACCTGCTTTTTTCGCTTCTTCAGCCATTGATTTAACAATAGTTTTAAGATCAGCCAAAGGCAGTCCTTCTTCAATAATAAATGAGGCACTTAAAAATAAGGGTTTGGCGCCCGATACTGCTATATCATTAACTGTGCCTGCAACTGCGAGTTTTCCTATATCTCCGCCTGGAAAAAATATCGGGTCAACAACATACGAATCGGTTGTAAAAGCAATATTTTCATCTTCAATTTTTAATAAAGCTGAGTCGGTTTGTGAATTTAAAGTCGGGTTATCAAAATATTTTAAAAATAACTCTATTATCAAGTCATGTGATAATTTCCCGCCGCTGCCATGACCGAGAAGAATTTGTTTATCCATTATTTTTATTATATTAAATCAAATCATTAAGTAAGGTTATCTAAAGTGGTTATTTATAAATAGTTACAGGTATTCCCCGAAAACTTTCGGGGTCATGTTTTATGTTGTAAGTTGCAGGGAAAATCTGAAACCAGCAAACAGTTATAGTTTCATTATGGTAAATAAAATTTAAACATCATATTATAAAAGTTTTGAAATAAGAACCTAACGTTTGTATAAAAACTATAGTTCTTATTTTTTCTATATATTTAGTAAAAAGTGTACAATACAATCCATATTGGTATGTATTGTAC
>JADFUO010000038.1 GCA_015222115.1 Bacteroidota bacterium
AAATAACCAATTGAAAATTTTCAGCAATTGCCTCATCAATAATTTCTTCGGTTACATCAAGGCATATCAGGGCTTTAGTAATTTCAGTTTTTTTTTCGCCAATAATTAAACCTGAATTATCGTAAGATTCCTGCAGCATTAAGGGAGCAAATTCCTCAATACAGTTTGTAATATCACATATTTTCATAGTTAATAATTTAAAATTTCTGTAAATCAAAATTAAACTAAATTAATCATTATTTATTGAAATATTTGTAAATTAAAAATAAACATATTAATTTTATCGTGTGAACTTTATCAAGATAATATTATTCCCCTTTTCACTGTTATATGGAATTGTTATTTCTCTAAGAAACAAAATGTTTGATTGGAAAATTCTACCCTCTCAACAATTCCATATACCTATTATTTCTATTGGCAATCTCTCATACGGAGGCACCGGAAAAACGCCCCACATTGAATATTTAATTCGACTTCTTCAAGATAAATATAATATAGCTACCTTGAGCAGAGGTTATGGCAGGTCATCAAAGGGTTTTGTGCTTGCTATGGAAGACTCGAATTATAAGGAAATTGGGGATGAATCATTGCAATACAAACAAAATTTCGAAAATATTGAAGTTGCCGTTGATAATTTTCGCAGAAGAGGTATAAAAATTTTAATAAATACTATACAAAAACTTAATGTAATTCTTCTTGATGATGCTTTTCAACATCGTTATGTAAAACCAGGCATGTCAATATTACTAACAGATTTTCGTAAACTATATGTAAATGATTATATTATACCTTGCGGCACACTCCGCGAATTCAGAGGTGGCGCCAAAAGAGCCGATATTATAATTGTCACTAAAACCGATACTGTTTTTTCACCAATCACAAGAAGAAGACTAACAGGGCTGATAAAACCAAAAGGTTATCAAAGATTATATTTTTCATACGTTACTTATGGAGAAAAGCTGCCTGTTCCGGGCATTGAAAATAAAATCAATAAAAAAAGATTTAACACAATATTATTATTTTCGGGGATAGCAAATTCATATCTATCTCAGGAACATCTGAAAAAATATTGTCAAGAATTAATTGTTCTTGACTTCCCCGATCATCATAAGTATACAACAAAAGATTTAAATAAAATTATTGAAGCTTACAATGATATTTTTTCAAAAAACAAAATAATCATCACAACCGAAAAAGATGCAATGCGTTTAATTAAAACCGAATTAATAAAATATATAAAAGACTTTCCTGTATATTACATTCCTATTAAAATAAAGTTTCACAAAGATGATGCTGCAAAGTTTGACAAACAAATATTAAATTATGTTGCAAAAAATCAAAAAGACAGTAGGGTTCATAAAAAATAAAACCACATTAAAACCTCAAATCGGAATTATTTTAGGAACAGGTTTAGGAGGCTTAACCAAAGAAATTGATATAAAATTCAGCATTTCATACAAATCCATTCCAAATTTTCCTGTTTCAACTGTTGAAGGTCATAAAGGACAACTAATTCTTGGTACTCTTGGCGGAAAAAATGTTGTTGCAATGCAAGGAAGATTTCATTATTATGAAGGCTATTCAATGAATGAAATAATCTTTCCTGTCAGGATTTTAAAATACCTGGGTATTGAATTGCTGATTGTTTCAAATGCAGGCGGCGGAGTTAATCCGGAATTTAATGTTGGTGATATAATGTTCATTACCGATCATATAAACTTATTGCCTAACCCATTAATAGGAAAAAACAATAAGAAACTCGGGCCCAGATTTACAGATATGAATGGAGCTTATGATAAAAAAATAATAAGTAAAGCTATTAAAATCGCAAGACTTCATAACATCAAATATCAAACCGGCGTTTATGCAGGTATTACAGGACCTAGCTTTGAAACACCATCCGAGTATAAATACTTAAAAATAATCGGTGCTGACGCTGTAGGAATGTCAACCACGCCTGAAGTAATAGCAGCACGACACATGGATTTACCTTGCTTTGCAATTTCAGTAATTACTAATATTAACTTTGAAGGAAAACCTGTTGAAGTTTCGCATAAGGAAGTAATTGATACTACAAGTGTTGTTGAGCCAGAAATGACATTAATAATCAAAGAACTGATATCATCTCTTGATTAATTTGAGAAGTCCAGAACTTTAAACCTCCACGGTTTATTAATTTTACATCGCTTGTAAGAATTCGCTTTCATCAATAACCCACCTCCAATTAAACTTGTTCCGATAATAAAAGAGCTTTTGTCAATTATCGGGTATTCATTATTTATTGTCCGGTTAAAAGCGTCCAAAATTAAATAACCTGCTCCGGATATATAAGCTACTCTTGAAAATAATGAAATAAACCACATCTCTTGAAATACTATAGTAATATCTTTTATAAGAATTTCAACATCATAATTAACAATAATACTTGAGTCGGTAATTATATTAATAGTACCTGAAAACTTTAATTCATCTTTTGTTTTAATGTAAATTTGATCACCTGCACGATATTTAATATTTTTAACAGTACCGGGTTTTTCCAGCAGGAGTATCATCTGGGCATTAACTGCTATGCTTAATGCTAAAAATAAAATTACTGTTAATAATAATTTTGTGGATTTCGCCATAAAAATAAATTTGCAACAATAAAAATACAATTAAATTCAGATTAAAAACAACTTAGATTGTTAAAGTATCTTAAAAAATTTTATAACAATTCTATAGTGATTATTTTTAATTAATTATTTATTATTGCAAATTAAAAGAGATTTAAATTTTGCACGAAGAAAAAAATACCATATTAAAAAATCAAAAGATATACTTTGTATCTGATTTCCATTTAGGGATTCCCGACTATGCCAGCAGTCTGAAAAGGGAAAAGTTATTAGTTAGATGGTTAAATGAAATAATTAAGGATGCAAAGGAAATATATTTGATGGGTGACATTTTTGATTTCTGGTTTGAGTACAAAACCGTAATTCCAAAAGGATATGTTCGTTTGCTCGGGAAATTAGCCGAAATTACTGATTCAGGAATCCCTGTTCATTTATTTCGCGGCAATCATGATATCTGGGC
>JADFUO010000284.1 GCA_015222115.1 Bacteroidota bacterium
ACCACTAACCAGCTAATTCAGTAAGATAAAATTTGACTATTCAGATTAAATTTATTACTTTTGATGTTCATAAATATAAAAAACATTTAGCAGTAAAAACTTTAAATAAATCTAAAATCTAAAATCTCAATTATAATCAGCTATTTAAGCTGTGAACGATTACGAAATAACCTTATGTTTAACCAAAATATATTATTATGAAAAAATTATTACTATTAATTGCAGTTTTAAGCTTTGGATTAATTTTACATGCACAGAATACATATAAAGTTAATCCTAAATTCAAAGCAAAAAGCATGGAATATACTAAAAAGTATATTATAGATGCTGTTGGTAAAAAATCAAATTCAATTATAAGAACACAAAAAGAACCATCATCATTCAAAGTGGTTTCAGGTGATCGTTTACTCTCATTTATACCTATTGGGCAAGCGGGTAATGCGTATGGTTTTTTTGGAAATCCAAGAACATATATTTGGGCAGATGATAATATCAATAGTGTTGTTTTTACACACCGTATGATACTTGAGCCGAATACTTACGGAACCGGCCGTATTGCTTATGATGTTTCAACCGAAAGAGGTTTGGACGGCACATGGGCAAACAACATTCAGGTTTATGACCCTCTTGGAACTGATGATGCAAACGCAAGATACCCGGAGGGTAGCATATATAATCCTCCTGCAAACACCGACCCGTCTAATGCTTATTATTCTTATTACGTACCTACACTTGACGGTTCAAATGGACCATCGTGGGGCGGATTTGCACACGGTGTTAATAATTTAACTACAATTGACCCTCCGGAGCCAACTCAACATAATCTTACTACAGGAGACGATTTTTACCGCATGGTTCCAAATGCTTATACTATTACTCAAGACGGAATATCATGGATGACAGATATTAATAATCAGGATGGTGTCGGTTTTCTGGGTGAGTTAATTATTGCCAAAGGAACTTTTAATGCCGGAACCGGTGATTATGAATATGAAGAATGGTTAATGGAAATTCTTGATGCTGATGATGGTATTAATGATGAAAAAATTGCATTTTCACCTGACGGACAAACAGGATATATTTGTATAATGAGCGATACAGAAAGCGAACCACTACCATATACACATTATCATCCCGTTCTTTATAAAACTACTGATGGCGGTGAAGTTTGGGATGATGAACCAATTCAGGTACAACTTGGCGGTGAAGACGGCCTTGAAGCAGTTAAAAATTTTATTGCAGATGAAACTCTTGATGAATATTTCCCTGGAGGATGGAACAGAGATGAACTTTATTATAATCTCGGGTTTCATTGCGATATGGCTATAGATGCCGATGGAAACCCTCATATTACCGGTTATGTGGCTCTTGCTGCCGAGGAAGGAGGATGGTATCCATATTATGAAGTATCTTCAACTTTCCATATTTTTTCATTAGATGGTGGCGAAACATGGGATGCAACTCATTTGTATTTTAATAAAACATGGGATGGAGACCTGGGTGGAATAAATGAATACAACAGACCACAAATTTCAACTACTATGGATGGAAAGTGCCTGTTCTTCTCATGGATTGATACTGATATTGAAGGACTTGAAGAAAATACTTCTCCTGATATTTACTGCGTTTCTTACGACCTTTATGCTGATGTGTATTCAGATGTTCAAAATGTTACCATGTTTACACCGGCAATGTGGGTAGCTTTTATGGGAAGCCAGTCGCATTATGTATTTACCGAAATTAATGGTGATATTCTAACATGTACTATCCCATTCGTTTATCAGGAATTGGATCCGGGAAACCCATTAGAAGAAGTTCAATTTTGGTATATTGATGGTTTTACATTTGATTTTCTTTTAACTGATATCAATGAATTTGAAAATAATATTTTAGATGTTTCTCAAAACCATCCTAATCCCTTTAACGGTACATCAGTCGTAACTGTGAAAATTACAAAAGCTACGGATTTAAGTTTAGAGATTTACAACTTAACCGGACAAAAAATTTATGAAATAAATAATGGAAAAGTCAGTGCCGGCTCTCACACCTTAACTCTG
>JADFUO010000285.1 GCA_015222115.1 Bacteroidota bacterium
ATATACAACTGGATTATTGATCCTTTAGATGGCACTACAAATTTCATTCACTCTATTCCTCTATTTTCAATAAGCATTGCCTTAATGGAAGGTAATGAAATAATCTCAGGTGTGATTTATGAGATAAATTTACAGGAATGTTTTTATGCATGGAAAAACAGTCAGGCATTTTTAAACCGAACGCCAATAAAAGTTTCTGAAACCACAAATCTAAATAATTCTTTATTGGCAACAGGTTTTCCGTATTATGATTACAGCAAGCTTGATCAGTATCTTAAATTATTTAAATATTTTATGGAAAATACCAGGGGCATCAGGCGTTTAGGTTCAGCATCAGTTGATTTGGCTTATGTTGCCTGTGGCAGGTTTGACGGCTTTTATGAGTATGGACTTAGTCCGTGGGACGTTGCTGCCGGAGTTTTGATTGTGCAACAAGCAGGTGGTAAAGTATGCGATTTTTCAGGTGATAAAAATTACATATTCGGAAAAGAGATAATTACATCTAATCAAAATATTTTTAAGGAATTTTTAAATGTGATTAAGAATTATTTTGGATAAAATGCCAAAAATGTCTATTATTGCCACTTAATTTTTCTGATCATTGATATATAAATATTTACATGGGTGTTTTTACTAATTTTAAGGAAAAATTTAATTTTTCAGGAGTATCTGTAAAAGACAGTCCTTCAAGAAGCTTAACCAAAGCATTAAGTTATAGAATATTAGCTACCTTTACTACTTTTGTTATCAGTTATATTGTTTTTAGAAGATATACTGAAAAAACCGTTGAAGACAGTATTGGAAACGCTACAGTTATTGCAAGTGTTGAATTTGTTGCCAAAATAATATTTTATTATTTACATGAACGTTTATGGACAAATATAAAATGGGGAAAATATTGGCAACGAACTTACTGGAGAAGAAGAGCATGGAGAAAATTATACAGAAAACTTCATAAAGACCAAAATCAGTCATGATACATTTTAATTTATTTAAAGTAAAACAAACCTGTAAAATACTATTTGCGTTAATTTTTTATTTTAGTGTATTTACTGTTTTTGGATTTCCAGATGGTTCTGACAATTCTTCATCAGATGACAAAAAAACATTTCTTGTTTACAAATTTGATATAAAAGAAGAAATTGCCCCTCCTGTCCTGAGAAAAACTCAGCATGCTTTTAAAATTGCCAGAGATACTAATGCCGACCTGATACTAATTCACATGAACACTTATGGTGGCTTGCTTGATGCTGCCGATTCAATACGTACAATAATTTTACAATCAAAAATTCCGGTATATGTGTTTATTGATAATAATGCAGCATCGGCAGGAGCATTGATATCAATAGCATGTGATAGTATTTATATGCGACCCGGAGCTAACATCGGAGCTGCAACGGTTGTGAGTCAAACAGGTGAGGCTTTGCCCGATAAATACCAGTCATACATGCGTTCAATGATGCGCTCAACTGCCGAAGCCAGCGGAAGAGACCCTGAAATCGCACAAGCTATGGTTGACCCCCGAATAGTTATTCCCGGAATTATTGATTCAGGTATGGTTTTAACTTTTACCACTTCAGAAGCTATTAAAAACGGCTTTTGTGAAGGAAAAGCCGAAAGTATTAAAGAAGTTTTAAAATTATCAGGTATTGAAGAATATGAAATTATTGAACAAACTTTATCACCTATAGATAAAATTATTGGTTTTCTTATCAATCCTTTTGTAAGCGGAATTTTGATAATGATAATTATCGGTGGAATTTATTTTGAATTGCAAACACCGGGAGTTGGCTTTCCGTTAGCAGCAGCATTAATTGCAGCATTGTTGTATTTTGCACCTCTTTATATTGAAGGATTGGCAAATAATTGGGAGATATTAATTTTTATTGTCGGAATAATTTTAATCGCTGTTGAGATTTTTGCCATACCGGGATTTGGAGTTACAGGCATCCTCGGAATAATCCTCGTTGTAGTGGGATTAACACTAAGTATGGTTGGTAAGTTTAGTTTTGATGGTGGAATTACAGGAATGAGTGAACTTGTCAAGGCATTTTTTATTGTAATTATTGCGATATTCTTAGCTTTGATAAGCTCGTTTTATACGAGCAGAAAGCTTTTTACAACAACTATATTCGGACAGTTGGCTTTAAATACGACCCAACAGGCTGATGAGGGATATACTTTCTCTGATAATTTTTATGTAGAAATGCTTAATAAGCAAGGTGTTGCCAAAACAAACCTTCGTCCGGCAGGTAAAGTTGAAATTGACGGTGAAATTTTTGATGCAACAGCAATAACCGGTTTTATTGAAAAGGGCGATAAAATCAATGTAATTAAATATGAAACAGGGCAGCTTTTTGTGATAAGGACAAATTAAATATGAATACCAGAATAGAATTAATACAGGGTGATATAACAAAATTAAGAGTTGATGTAATTGTTAATGCAGCTAATAAAACACTTTTAGGTGGTGGTGGAGTTGACGGTGCAATCCACAGGGATGCAGGACCGGAATTAAAAGAAGAATGCAGAAAACTTAATGGCTGCAATACAGGACAGGCAAAAATAACCAAAGGATATAATTTGCCCGCTAAATATGTAATTCATACGGTAGGACCCGTTTGGAACATAGGATTGGAAAATGAAGAATTACAACTTGCAAATTGTTACATTAACAGTCTGAGGCTCGCTAAAGAATATGATTGTAAATCAATTGCTTTTCCGAATATTAGCACAGGTGTTTACAGGTACCCAAAAGAACTTGCTGCTGATATTGCAGTCAAGGAAGCAAGATTATTCCTTAAAAACAATACATCAATTGAAAAAGTTGTTTTTGTTTGTTTTGATGAGGAAAATTATAAGATTTATAAAAATTTGCTGAAGTAAT
>JADFUO010000286.1 GCA_015222115.1 Bacteroidota bacterium
TATGGCGGATGGTATAATCGTCTTGACAAACAAGGAAATCCGATAGACTCCACAAAAAATACCTTTGTGCAATTTTATACAAACACAGGATTATCATTGTATTATCTCGTTACACATGATAAAAATGTACTTGAATATATTGAAAAATCAAACGAAATTGCAGAGACAAAAAGGCGTGATACTATCAATGACGGCTTTTATAATGTTTTAAACAGAGATTTAAGTGTAAAAGATTATGGTAAAAATTTCTCATCGGAAGTTGTTCCTGTTTCGAGCTATATGCTTTATTTATATCTTGCCACAAGAAATGACAAATATCTTAATCAGGCGGAAAGGATTATGAATATTGCTTTAGATAAAATGCAGTGTTCTGAAACCAACTGGATTATTGAACCATTTGATAAAGATTGGAATTATATAACAAGAAACAGTAATTTAAAAACGGAAATAAATATCGGTCATAATCAGGAAGTTGTATGGATGTTTTACCGGCTTTATCTTTTAACAGGGGAAAAGGAATATTTAGATTCAACAAAAGTTATTACAGAAAAAATCTATAAATGGGGAGTTGGTGAAAATGGAGCATGGTACAGTAGTGCCGGAAGAACAGACCCTTCTTTGCATACCGATTTTTCATATTGGTGGATACAGGTTTATGGAAATATGTTTGACATTTTTAATTATAAACTTACCGGAGATAAAGAATATCTTAACCATTTCAAAAAAGGTGCTGATTTCTGGAATAAATATTTTATTGATAAAAAATATGGCGACACTTATAGAGGCGTTTTTCTTGACGGGGAAATAAAAGATGATATAAAAGCAGATAGTGATAAAACTTCTTATCATGCAATGGAATACAGCCTTTTAACTTATCTGTATTTGGATTTATGGGTAAATGAAAAACCTGTTGAACTATATTATTGCATTCAATCTCCCAAAAAAAATGAAAAATTTTATCCATCTCCAATAGAAGATTTTTCAGTGAAAATTGAAAAAGTTACAATAAACGGAGAGAATTGGACAGATTTTAATAAAGACGAAGCATACATCAATTTGCCTGAGTTAGAAAAAGTTGAGATGAAGGTTGTTTTAAAGTAGTAGAACACAGATAACGCGGATAAAAAAATTGCATTAAAATGAATGAACAAAAGGAATTAATAATCTATGAACAGGGAGCGGAAGAATATTCCAGAACCGGCATATTCTTCGGCAATTTCATCATGCTCCTGTGGATTGCAGCAGGAACTTTCGGCTGTTGGTTTTTAAGCCCGCTTGCTGCATGGATTTATTTTGCCTTTGCTATTATTATGGTTGGTATTGTGTTGCGAAAAATTGTTTGTACAAACTGTTATTATTACGATAAATGGTGTTGTCTTGGCTGGGGAAAACTTTCGGCTTTACTTTTTAAAAAAGGAAAAATAGAAGATTTCTCAAAAAGTATAGGTATAAAAATCGCCCCGTGCATTTACGGACTTTTAACCCTAATACCGCTTGTTTTAATTATTATTTCTCTTTTTCAGGAATTTACAGTATTAAAAATTGTTGTTCTTATTTTTCTGCTTCTGGTTTCGTTTTACAGTGGAGCTATCAGCAGGAAAAAATCATGTGCAATTTGTAAAATGAGATTAATATGCCAGGGATGTGCAGTAAAAACCCAATAATAAAGCATCCTGGCTGCCCGTTCATTACCTGCTATGTGATGAAAAAAAATTTAAAGTTTGTTCACAATGTGAAAAATTTCCTTGCTCAAAATTTAAGGGGTGGGATAGAGGTGATTCATTTAACTTTTTTATCTTTAATAATATTGTAAATTTGCAGTTCAAAAAAATCATATAAAAATGTTAGAAAAATTAGAAGCCATATATAAACGTTGGGAAGAGATAGGTGAACAGATGAATAACCCTGAGGTTGTTGCTGATATGAAACGGTATATAAAATTAAGTAAAGATTATAAAGAATTGCAACCTATTGTAGATGCCTATAAAAAATATAAAAATATTCTTGACAATCTTGAATCGACAAAAGAAATGTTGAAAACTGAAAAGGATGAAGAGTTCAGGGAATTAGCAAAGGAAGAATTAAACGAGATGGTAAAACAAAAGGGAAGTATGGAGGAGGAGATACGCATAATGCTGATTCCTGTGGATCCTCAGGACAAGAAGAATGCAATTGTTGAGATCAGGGCAGGAACAGGTGGTGATGAAGCAAGTATTTTCGCAGGTGACCTTTACAGGATGTATCTGAAATATTGTGAAACCAAAGGATGGAAAGCAGAACTTGTTGACATGACCGAAGGAACTGTAGGTGGCTTTAAGGAAATAATTTTTAATATTGCAGGGGAAAATGTTTACGGACAAATGAAATACGAATCAGGTGTTCACCGTGTACAGCGTGTTCCCAAAACCGAAACACAGGGCAGGGTTCATACATCAGCTGCTTCGGTTGTGGTTCTTCCTGAAGCAGATGAATTTGATATTGAATTAAAAGACTCTGATATTAAGAAAGAAACATTTTGCTCGTCCGGCCCCGGTGGACAGTCGGTTAATACAACCTATTCAGCTGTGAGGCTTACACATATACCAACTGGAATTATTGCAACATGCCAGGATCAGAAATCCCAGATAAAAAATCTGGCAAAAGCAATGACAGTGCTAAGAACCAGATTATACGAACTTGAGTATAAAAAATATCTTGACGATATTACATCAAAAAGAAAAACAATGGTTTCAACAGGCGACCGCTCAGCAAAAATACGTACATACAACTGGCCACAGGGAAGAGTAACAGACCATCGTATTGGCTTAACAATGTATAATTTGCCTAATATTATTAATGGTGATATACAGGAGTTTATTGATCAGTTACAATTAGCAGAAAATGCAGAACGACTGAAAGAACAAATAAACTACAATTAAAATAAATTTACATTCCCGTTTTCGTTCAGTTTATTTAACAAAGTAAAAAATATGACAAAACAAGAACTTTTTGAAATTATTAAAAGAAAAAAATCATTTCTTTGTATCGGACTTGATACAGACATTACTAAAATTCCTCAACATCTTATAAAAACCAACGATCCTGTTTTTGAATTTAACAAACAAATTATTGATTCAACAATTGATATAACAGTGGCATATAAGCCGAATCTGGCTTTTTATGAAAGCATGGGTTTGCAGGGATGGGCAAGCCTTGAAAAAACCATCGATTATCTGAATAAATTTAAATCTGAAGTTTTTACAATTGCCGATGCAAAAAGAGGTGATATTGGAAATACATCAAAACAATATGCCAAAGCTTTTTTTGATATTTTGGATTTTGATGCTGTTACCGTTGCTCCTTACATGGGAGAGGATTCTGTTTCCCCTTTTCTTTCGTTTGATGGAAAATGGGTAATTTTGCTGGCACTTACTTCAAACAAAGGGGCATCGGATTTTCAATTTATTAAAAATGAAAAAAAATCAAAAATGCTTTTTGAAGAAGTTTTGATAAAATCGAGAGAATGGGGAACTCCGGAAAATATGATGTATGTTGTTGGTGCTACTCAGGCAGAAATGTTGCAAGATATTCGTAAAATCGTTCCTGATAATTTTCTTTTGGTACCTGGTGTCGGCGCACAGGGTGGAAGTCTGGAAGAAGTTGCAAAATACGGTTTAAATAATCAATGCGGTCTTATTGTAAACTCTTCCCGCGGAATAATTTATGCTTCCAACCAACAGGACTTTGCAGAAAAAGCAAGAGAGAAAGCACTGGAATTACAACTTCAGATGGAGAAGATACTGGGAGAACAAGATAAAAGATATCCATACGGACTCCCGTTGGTCGAAAGTAAAAAGTGAAGCGAAGCAAGCGACACGAAGTTAGCCCGCATGGGCCCGTATGGGATAAAAGATAGTGTTTAGTATAAATAAATTACTCAATAACATAATTCCATCCATTCACATCTTTAACTTCGCCTTCCTGGATAGCTAATAATTTTTTGTACAATTTTGTTGAGACAGGACCTGCTTTACCGTCTTTACAATATTCATAAACTTTATCTTTCTCGCGGTCATAGATTTTTCCAATTGGTGATATTACGGCTGCTGTACCGCAGGCACCAACTTCATCAAAAGTTTCAAGTTCTTCAATAGGGACAGGTCTTTGTTCAACTTTCATTCCCATTTCTTCTGCTAGTGTACGCAAACTCATATTTGTAATAGAAGCTAATATAGAACTGGAATCCGGAGTTATATAAGTATTATCTTTTATGCCGAAGAAGTTGGCTGGTCCAGCTTCGTCAATGAATTTTTTTTCTTTGGCATCAAGAAATAATACAGAGGCAAAGCCTTCTCTTTTAGCTATGTCAGCAGGAAGCAAACTTGCTGCATAATTACCACCTACTTTTATATGACCTGTTCCTAAAGGAGCTGCCCTGTCAAAATCTCTTACAAGGTGGATTGAAACAGGCTTGAAGCCTTCTTTAAAATAAGGACCGACCGGACCAACAAAAACTATAAATAAATATT
This sequence comes from Bacteroidota bacterium, assembly GCA_015222115.1. Classification (GTDB taxonomy): domain Bacteria; phylum Bacteroidota; class Bacteroidia; order Bacteroidales; family JADFUO01; genus JADFUO01. The sequence goes on from JADFUO010000286.1 coordinate 4,509, forward strand.
CTTTAGCAGGACTAATTCCTACCTGAGCTCCTGTTCCTATCAAAAGCGGTCTGATGTATAATGCTGCTCCATTTCCGTAAGGCGGAACAAATTTTTCATTTGATTTTACAACAGTTTTTATTGCTTCAAGAAATAATTCATCAGGTACTTCTGCCATCATAATTCCTGCTGCTGAACGTCTGAATCTTTTAGCATTCTCTTTCCATCTGAATATTCTTATTTTTCCGTCTTTCCCTCTGAATGCTTTCATACCTTCAAATGCTTCCTGTCCATAATGAAGACAAGTTGCAGCTATATGAATATTTATGTATTCTGAAGATGATATCTCAAGGTCGCCCCATTCGCCATTTTTCCAGTAACTGCGAACATTATAATCGGTTTTAAAATATCCGAAAGGCAAACTTTTCCAGTCAATATTTTCCATGATTAATTATAATTTTTTAAGGTTATTTAATAAAATATTATGTTTTGCTAAAATAAAAAAAAATATTTGAATATTTGAATATTTTTGCATAAAAAAAACCTTCAGTATGGATTTAGAAGAATTAAAAAGGCTTGGCAAAGACCCGCGATTTATTTCCGGCATTCATAATTATTGCGATAGGTGGTGCGAGCGTTGTTCTTTCACGGAAAAGTGTATGAATTTTGAATTGAGTGAAAAGCAACATAGTACACCTGAATCGCGTGATATTGAAAATGATGCTTTCTGGGAAAGTTTGTCAGATACATTTAAACTTACCCTTGAATTAGTAAGGGAAATGGCTGAAGAACAGGGTATTGACCTTGATAAACTGGATGTAGATGATACTATGGAGCAGGAGAAACTAAGGGACGAACAGGCTGAAAAACACGAATATACAATCGCTGCAAAAAAGTATGGCAAAATGGTTGATAAATGGTTTGAATCTGCAAAAGAGAATTTTGAAGATAAGGAAAAAAGTCTAAATAAAAAATTACTATTGGACATACCCGGTGATACACCTGAAGAGGAAGCTAAAGTAATAGAAGATGCAGTGGATGTTATTATGTGGTACCAGCATCAGATATGGGTAAAACTGATGCGTGCTGTAAGAGGACAGATGTGGGAGGACGAAGAAGACTTTGATTTTCCTAAAGATTCGGACGGGTCGGCAAAGGTTGTCCTGATTGGACTTGACCGCTCAATAGGAGCATGGGGAATACTTCTTAACAGCTTTTCCGATGATGAAAATAATATCCTGAATATTCTTGTTCATCTTGAAAAATTAAGAAAAAGTGTTGAAAAACATTTTCCGGAAGCAAGAAAATTTTATAGACCCGGTCTTGACGGCCCGGTTGAGAAGGAATAGAAATACAATGGATATATAAGTAACCATTTAACCATGAAGTAATTAAACCATGAAGCAATGAAACCATTTAACCATTCAATTATTTTAGTTTTAATACTTCAGCCATTTCCACAATTCCTTATAATTAACTTTTTTTCCATACATTAATATTCCTGTACGGTAAATTTTGGCTGCAAGCCATGTTGTTCCTAAAAATCCAAGGACTAACAGCGACATGGAAAGGATCACCTCAACATTAGAAACTCCGAAAGGAATTCGCACCATCATAATTATTGGAGACGTTAAAGGTATAATTGATAACCAGAATGAAACAGGTCCTTCGGGATTTTGAATAATAAATTGTGCCATAATAATTGCAAAAATCAAAGGAATGGTTATTGGCAGCATAAATTGTTGTGTGTCTGCTTCACTATCAACAGCCGAGCCGACTGCAGCAAACAAAGCGGCATATAATAAATATCCGAAAAGAAAATAAAATAAAAACGATAATATCATTACTCCGAAATTAATGGAATATATGGCTTCAAAAATCTGAGTTATCTCATCTGTGTTTTCATTGGTGGTTTGAAGTTGCTCAGCAGGGATTAACTGATTATTGGTTGAAAGGATCTCGGTGCTTTTTACTGGAAGTTTATCAGCGAATGAAATCTGGAAAATACTTACAATTGAAAATGTCAGAACTATCCACAATAAAAGCTGTGTGATTCCAACAAAGGCTATTCCAATGATTTTTCCCATCATCAACTGGAAAGGTTTTACTGATGAAATGATTACTTCAACAATACGGCTTGTTTTTTCTTCAATAACTCCCCGCATTACCTGTGCGCCGAAAAGAAATATGAAAAAATAAATTAAGATACCTGAAAAAATTCCCAGAACCATGCTGACTTCAGTAAAGGTTTTTTCTTCATAACCTTCTTCGGTTATTTTTATAGTTGAAAGGTTTATTGAGGTTTTTATTGAGTTGGGAATATCCATGGCTATTTCCCTGTCCTTATGGTCAAGATTGAGTTTGTTAATATTAATTATTAATTTTTGCTCTTCAATCTCTTTGACCATCACCCTTTTTATGTAACTTTTTACATTTATATTCGGTTGGATGTCGGAATATAAAATGGCTGTAGTGGGAAGGGCTATTTGTGTTTTTGGAATGTAAAGCAAGGCGTAATCACCGCTTTCTGCAAAATTGTTTTTAGCTGTTTGTAAATCAGTAAAAATATGACGAAATGAGATATTATCGGTATTTGTGAATTTATTAAAAAAAATGCCTGTTTCATCTAAAATTTCAATAACCTTTTTTTCAGAATCGGATAATTGGGCAATATATATTGGCACTATCATCAAAGCTGCCATTAAAACAGGTCCGAGTATTGTCATTATGATGAACGACCTTTTTTTAACCCTTGTCAGATATTCCCTTTGAATTATTAATAATATTTTTTTCATGCGTTATTGTATTTAGCATCTATGTTTTTTTTCACTTTGGCAATAAAAATGTCATTCATGGTAGGAATAATTTCGTTGAATGAATTTATTACAAGATGAGGCATCAGGTTTTGCAACAAGTCATTTGGTCTTGTTTCATCAGGCAATTTGATTTTTGCTTTATAAAGATCATCTTCCTGATTTTGCTCAAGCAATTTAAAATTATTATCAAGAATTGAATTTAAGTTGCCAATAAAATCCGTATAAACAACCTCATAAGTATTTGATTTATATTCTTTCTTAATATCCTTAACTTTTCCGTCAAGTATTTTAATAGAATTATCAATTAAAGCAATGTGGTCGCAAAGTTCCTCAACCGATGCCATGTTATGTGTGGAAAATATTATTGTTGAGCCGTTATCTCTTAGCTTCAGTATTTCATCTTTTATCAGGTTAACATTAATGGGGTCAAAGCCGCTAAAGGGCTCATCAAATATCAGCAGTTTTGGCTCATGCAAAATTGTTATAATAAATTGCACTTTTTGTTGCATTCCTTTTGAAAGCTCTTCAACTTTCCTGTTCCACCATGTGAGAATTTCAAATTTTTCAAACCAGTATTTTAATTTTTTTATTGCATCTTTTTTGTTGATTCCCTTTAATTGAGCAAGGTATAATGCCTGTTCACCAACTTTCATTTTTTTATATAATCCTCTCTCTTCAGGTAAGTAACCGATTTGTTCAATATGTTTTGGTGTAAGTTTTTTTCCTGAGAAAAAAAGTTCTCCTTCATCAGGTGCGGTTATTTGATTTATGATTCTTAAGAAGGTGGTCTTACCTGCTCCGTTCGGGCCAAGCAACCCGAAGATACTTTGTTCGGAAACTGAAATGCTTACTTTATTAAGTGCAGTATGATTAGAAAAATGCTTGGTTATATTGTGGGCGGAAAATAGATCCATATAATTAAAAGTTTGACGTTTGATGTTAAGTTAAGTTGCAGTATAATGTAATATTGTTATTTTAATCATTGTTTATTGTAATTTATTTGAATTTTGTACAGATAGCTATCGGTATTGTTTTTTAGTGCATATTGGCAAGCTATTTGATTTTATAAACGTATGCTAATTAGAGTCGGTCTATAAAGTCACGTTCTAACAATTTAAGATTTTAGAATTCAGATTTAAAATTTTAAAATATATTGATTATCAGCGGATTTAAAAATAAAAATCATAAATCTAAAATATTATCAACATAATTGACTTTATAGACAGACTCTAACTAAAGTATTCCCTCATCCTGTCAAAGAAACTTTTATCTTTACTTGTTGGATTTGGTTTGAAATTATCTGATTTACTTAGTTTTTCCAGTATTGTTCGTTCTTCTTTTGTCAGTGTTTTAGGTGTCCAGACGTTAATATTAATTAAGATGTCGCCTCTGCCGTAAGAATTAATACTGGGAAGCCCTTTGCCTTTTAACCTTAGAACTTTTCCGCCCTGTGTTCCGGGTGTGATTTTAATTCGTGCTTTTCCTTCAATTGTTGGTACTTCTATAGTAGAGCCTATAGCAGCATCAGGGAGACTGATAAAAAGATTATATAATAAATTTAAGCCGTCTCTTTCAAGTTCAGGATGTCTGATTTCTTCAATAAGAACTATCAGGTCGCCGGGAATACCCTTTCTTGCTGCTGTGTTACCTTTTCCATTTATAGATAATTGCATACCTTCTGAAACGCCTGCCGGAATTTTTATTCTGATAATGTCTTCACCACTTACTATTCCATTACCTGCACAGGTATTGCATTTGTTAGTTATGATCTGACCTTCGCCACCGCAATGCGGGCAAGTGGAAGAGGTTTGCATTTGACCAAGGAATGTATTTGTAATCCGGGTTATTTGTCCGGTTCCACGACAGGTTGAACAGGTTGAATATGATGAGCCGCCTTCTGCTCCTGTACCTTTACACGATTTGCATTCAATATATTTATTGACTTTTATCTTTTTTTCCGTACCCTTAGAAATATCTTCAAGTGTAAGCTTAACCTTAACTCTTAGGTTGGTTCCGCGGTTTACTCTTCTTCTTTGCCGGCTGCTTGTTCCGAAACCACCGAATCCTCCAAAAGCACCTCCGAAAATATCACCAAACTGACTAAAAATATCGTCCATACTCATACCACCACCAGCAAAACCGTTTCCTGCACCTCTTCCTAATCCTGCATGTCCAAACTGGTCATAACGGCTCTTTTTATTAGGGTCGCTAAGCACTTCATAAGCTTCGGCTGCTTCTTTGAACTTTTCTTCTGATTCCGTATCGTTTGGGTTTTTATCAGGATGATATTTTAACGCCTGCTTACGATATGCTTTTTTTATTTCAATGTCGGTAGCATCTCTGGAAACTTCAAGTACTTCGTAATAATCTCTTTTTGACATATTTTATTTCGTTTGTCAGTAATTTATCATTAGTTATAAATTAGCTTCCAACAACAACTTTTGCGTAACGAATTACTTTACCATTTAATAAATATCCTTTTTCAATTTCGTCAACAACCTTACCTTTTTTATCCTCTGATGGGGCAGGTATACTCGTTATTGCTTCATGATAATCGGTGTTAAACTCTTCGCCGTGTGATTTCATTTGTTCCAGCCCCCTGCTTTCAAGTATAGATTTAAATTTATTATAGATTAAATTTATTCCTTCTTTGATACTTTCAGTATTGTCGGTTTTGTCAAATGCCTGCAAAGCCCGTTCAAAATCATCCAGTACAGGCAGTAAAGCCGTAATGATTTCCTCGGTAGCTGTTTTGCTGAATTCAATTCTTTCTTTTAAAGTTCTTTTTCTGTAATTATCAAATTCTGAAAACAGACGTATATATTTGTCGTTGAGTTCATCATATTTTTGCTGTAATTTCTTAAGCTTTGATTCTTCTTTTTTAGGTTTTCCTGCTTTTTGCTTTTTCTCTTTCCCGCTTGGTTTTTCGTGGGAAATATTGTCTGTTTTGTCTTGTATATCTTGATATTGATTGATTTCTTCTTCTGTCATTTTCTGATTTTATTTTTTTAAAAAATGTTTTATTTTCGATAAAGACTTTTATCTTTTATCTTTCAGTTTACTGCGTTACGAATTATTCGGTGTGTAATTATAATTCTGAACGAAGTTCAGCATAGCAAATTATTTGCCAATTTATATTTCAGGACAAATTGTCATTCTAAATTATTTGACATATTAAGGGTTTTGAGTAACATAAGTCCCCAGTCTTCAGTCCCCAGTCTTCAGTCCCCAGTCCTCAGTTCTCAAGTCCCCAGTCCTAAGCCAATTAATCGCTGACTGCCGACTGTGGACTGCTGACTGCCGATGACTGAAAGGAGTCCGAATGGACTGCTTTCACTTAAGCTAATTTGTTTATAGCTATGCTACGCTAAGTTATACGTTGTTAATAACTTTTTTTTGAAAAACGGGGTTACTTTTTTGTTGATTTTGGAATTAATATAAACAGAGTACTAATAAAAAAATTATTAAAACAAAAATACTGAAAAACGGAGTAAGCCGAAAATCCGGTTAAAGAGTAGGCGAGAACTAAAATA
>JADFUO010000287.1 GCA_015222115.1 Bacteroidota bacterium
GATTTATTATTTTCAAGATTAAATTTTGAGCCGAAGTTTGCTTTGAGTTCAGCATTTGCGAATCTTTTAGGAATGTTAAATGTGATATTTTTTACAGCAGAATCTTTGTTAAAAACCACAACTGCAATTTCATCAAAATATGTTCTTGCAAAAGCATAAATATTTTCAGAAACTTTTAGAGTTTCAAAATCACCGAAAATTAAAGACAGATTTTCTTTTCTTAGTTTAATAAGTTTTTTAGCTGTTTCTTTTACAGTTATTTCTTCTTTTTTCAGGTTTTCAAAGCGCATCATTCTTCTGTTATCTGGGTCATTGCCGCCCGGGTCACCAATCTCATCTCCAAAATAAATAATGGGAATTCCCGGGATTGTCATTATAAAGGCAGTTAAAGAAGATAATTTTTTATACGCGACATGGTTACCGACTCCAATCTTCCGTGTCCATCCTGCAAGTTTTGTATCCTCATCAAATTCAAGTTCACCACCAGCATAAGAAATAAATCTTGCCCTGTCCTGATTATCCGTAATATAACCCATAAGATTATGATTTCCGTAATAAGTAAAACTTTCCTTAATAGAATTGTTAAGTCTTGTGAAAGATTCATTATCTCTGGCAAAAACCGCAACAGCATCATCATAAACATTAAAATCAAACTGTGCATCCAGTTCGCCGGAATTTACGTAACTGCTTATCAATTCAGGATTGCCATAAGTTTCACCGATTTGGTAAAGCAATTTATTTTGGGGTATCATCACCTGTTCTTTAAGTTTTTTAGTTAATGTTCGCCAGAAAATTTCAGGTATATGTTTTGTTGCATCATGACGGAATCCGTCTAAGTTGTATTCTTTAATCCAGAAAACAGCAGAATCGGTAAGCATTTCAACGACCTCGGGTTTTGAAAGGTCAAGTGTTGGTAAAAAAGTATCAAACCAGGTTGTAAGGCGGTGTTCGTCCCATTTTTCAGTATTTAAAGTTCCGTCCGGCAGATACAAATTAGTAGCCCAATCGGGATGTGCCTGATAAACCGGATGGTCTTCATGTACATGATTTGCCACGAAATCAAGCAGAACATTTAAGTTCCTTGCATGTGCTTCGGTTACCATTTCCTTAAGTTCGTCGGCAGTACCGAAACGATAATCTATCTGAGTAAAAGAAATTGGCCAATAACCATGATAACCTGAGAATTTAGTGTGCGGCTCAGGCCATAGACCATAAGCTTTTTTGGGATTCTGAACAAGCGGTGATATCCATATTGTGTTTATTCCAAGTTCGGTAAAGTAACCTTCTTTTATTTTTTGTGTTACTCCTGCAATATCCCCTCCGAAATAATTTGCTTTGGGCAGAACTTCAGGGTCATCAAGTGGTTCGTCATTTTCAGGATTACCATTGTAAAACCGGTCAACAAAAACATTATAAATTATTGCTGCAAAATAATCTTCCCTTTTTAATTCTGCAACATTGTCTAAAACCTTACCATTAATTAACGGAATCAATATATCATTTGAAACACCATCCTTATTATAAGCCCAAACCCTGATGTATGAACGTTCATATTTTTTTGCCTCTTCAGGTATTTTGATGTCAATTATATCGGATTTAATTTTTATATAATTGCCGGGCAAGCTGTAATTTTGCCAGAAAACAAAAATCCCTGTTATATCATTTTTAAATCCAATTTTAATTTTTTTTATTCCTGCTTTTTTTGTGAATAAAACAGGGGCGTTTTCAATATTTGTTTTTCCGACAGTCAGCAGCGAATTGTAACCCCCCATATTATTATCAACCGAATCAGGATTTGCAGGGTCAAGAATCCAGTTATCATCAACAACAAGTTTGTATTGATATTCGCCGGGGTTTAACAATAGTTCAGTTTGCCATATTCCATCCTTAAATTTCAGAAAAATAGCTGATGGATTCCATCCGTTCATTTCACCTGCCAGTTGTACCTTCTTATAATTTTTCCCTTTTGGATTAAAAATTAAATCAACTCTTTTTTTACGGGATTTTTCAACAAGAATTGAATATGAAGTATCACAAAACCATACTTTTAATTCCATCAAAGGTGGCGTATTACTATCTGTTATAATCAGAAGTTCTTTTTTATCAGATGATAAAGAAATTTTATCATCTATTAAAAAAACCGAATCAATTAAAGATACATCATTAAAATAATCTTCCGGATAAACAATTGTAGAATCAACATTCAGATGAACAGGTGAAGCCAGTCCCACTATTTCGGATGATGTTGGAATAATTAGTTGTGTTGACTGTTGTCTGCAACCAATTAAAAAAATTACTAATAAAAAGGGGATAATTTTACGTAACATAGCATTTAGTTTAAATTAAAAATTAAAAATTAAAATAAATCTCAATCAATCAATATTTTTTTGTTA
>JADFUO010000288.1 GCA_015222115.1 Bacteroidota bacterium
GTATTGAAGTGAATAATGAACTTGATGCTATAAAGGAATTTTTAAAACAATCAGCACAAGTTTTAAAATCCGGCGGCAGGTTAGTTGTTATTTCATATCACTCGCTTGAAGACCGCTTGGTTAAAAATTTTATGAAGTCTGGAAATTTTGAAGGCGAAATTTTAAAAGATTTTTATGGAAACCCATTGGTTGATTTCAGATTAATTACCAAAAAACCAATTATAGCGGCTGCTTCGGAGATTGAAAAGAACAGCAGGGCAAGAAGTGCAAAATTAAGAATTGCGGAAAAAATATAAACAATAGTTATGGTAAGCAATAATATCAAAAACACTAAAAATAGAACAGGTGAAGAAAGATTAGCTGAAAAATCATTGCAACAATTGCTTGGCGGAACATTTTTAATACGTGATAAAGCTGTAAGCCTTTTGCCATTTTTATTCTTCCTTACATTTTTAGCAATTTTTTACATAGCCAACACTTATCTGGCTGAAAAAACAATTAGAGAAATCGCAAAAGTAAAAAAAGAGGTTAAAGAATTTAGATATGAATATATAACAACAAAATCGGAACTTATGTTTTATAGTAAACAAACACAAGTGGCTAAAAGTCTTGAATCAACAGGAATAAAGGAATCAACAAAACCACCACGAAAAATAATAATTGAAACCAATAGATAACAAAATATTAATCAATTGAAAGACATTAAAAAAGACATATTGTGGAGAGTTTACCTGGTTTATCTGGGTATTTTGTTTTTCGGAATTATTATTATCGGAAAGGTAGTTTATATTCAGTTTTATGAAGGAAACGCTTTAATTAAAAAGGCGCGGCAGCAAGAACTGAAATATTTTAACATTGAAGCTGTAAGAGGCAATATTTGCGCATCTGACGGGAGCTTGCTGGCGACTTCAGTCCCTGTCTTCGAAATCAGAATGGATGTTGGTTCCAACCTTATTTCCGATGAGTTCTTTAATGAAAAAGTTGATTCGCTTGCCTATTGTTTATCTAAACTCTTTAAAAATAAATCAAAAAAGGAGTATTTAAGTGATTTAAAAAATGCCCGAAAAAAAGGAAACAGATATTTTCGTTTAAAGCGGAAAGTAAAGTATGAACAGTTAAAAGAATTACGAACCTTTCCGATTTTGAGATTGGGAAAATATAGAGGAGGCTTGATAGTGATACCGAAAACTATCAGGAAAATGCCTTTTAAAGAACTGGCAAAAAGAACTATTGGATATGAAAACAAAAAGGAAAATCTTTTTGTAGGACTTGAAGGGGCATATTCCGAATATTTGGAAGGGAAAAAGGGTAAACAATTAAGACAAAGGATTTGCAATGGCGATTGGAAACCCATACAAGATGAAAATGAAATTGAACCCCAAAACGGTAAAGATATTATTACAACAATTGATATAAATATTCAGGATGTTGCTGGAAATGCACTTTTAGAACATCTAAAAGAACACAAGGCATTTCAGGGATGTGCCATTTTGATGGAGGTTGAAACAGGATATATTAAAGCTATCGCTAATTTACAATATGATTCTTCTGATAATAAATACAAGGAATCATATAATTATGCTTTTGCAGAAAATGTTGAACCCGGTTCTACATTTAAGCTGGCTTCAATGATTGCTGTTATTGAAGATAAAAAGGTCAATTTAAGCGACACTATTGATACCGGAGATGGCTGGATCGTATATTATAACCGAACAATGAGAGATGCCCGTAAGATCAGGGATGGTAAAATAACCTGCAGGGAAGCATTTGAAAAATCTTCAAATGTTGGCGTTTCAATGATCATTTGGGATGCTTATAAAAAAAATCCGGAAAAATTTGTTGAGCACCTTTATGATATGTCACTTAACAAACCTTTGGGAATTGAATTTCAGGGTGAAGGGCATCCGTTTATTAAACACCCGAAGGATAAAAAAATATGGTACGGTACAACTCTGCCATGGATGTCAGTTGGCTATGAAATTTCTTTAACTCCCTTACAAATTCTTACTTTCTATAATGCAGTTGCTAATGGAGGAAAAATGGTTAAACCCATGTTTGTTAAGGAAATCCGGCAGACAGGAAAAACAATTAAAACATTCAAACCTGTTGTCATCAATAAATCTATTTGTTCAACAAGAACTATTGATACAGTACAAAGTCTTTTGGAGGGTGTTGTTGAACGCGGAACAGCCAAAAGTTTAAACAACAGTATCTACAAAATTGCAGGAAAAACAGGTACGGCACAAATTGCGAATAAAAATAAAGGATATAGCAAAGGGTTTTATAATGCTTCTTTTGTAGGATACTTTCCGGCCGATGATCCAAAATATTCATGTATTGTGGTAGTAAATAAACCGTCAGGAGAGAAGTATTACGGCAGTTCAGTGGCAGCTCCGGTATTTAAAGAAATAGCAGATAAAGTTTATGCCACACAATTGGATATACATCAGCAAAATGAAGAAGAGCAAGGTGAAATATATATTCCTTTGGTTGCAGCAGGTAATCAAAGCGACCTGCAAAAATTTTATCAAACCTTTGATTTTCCTATTGATACACTAAGCTCTACTGCTGAATGGGTGGTAACTTCAAGAAATAACAATTCCGTGAAGTTCGGTAAAAGAAGGATAAAGCCCGAAATAGTTCCGAATGTATATGGTATGAGCGCAAAAGATGCAATTTATATTCTGGAAAATTTAGGTATGCGAACAAAATTAAGAGGCAAAGGAATAGTAAAAAATCAGTCGGTAAAAGCTGGAAGTAAAGTTAGGAAAGGTACTGAAATCACATTAAATCTATCAACAATTTAAACAAACAATCCAAAAGAATTGAATCAGTTAAAAGACATATTATATAAAACAAACATCACAAATGTAAAAGGTTTGACTGATATTGAAATTAGCAGTGTAGCTTTTGATTCCCGCGAGGTTAAGCCCGGATGTGTTTTTGTTGCCGTTAAAGGTACAAATGTTGACGGTCATAATTTTATTGATGATTCAATTCAGAAAGGTGCTGTTGCTGTTGTTTGCGAAAAATTTCCGCAAAATCTGAAAGATGGAATAACTTACATTAAAGTCAAAAACAGCGGTTTTGCTTTAGGAGTTTTAAGTTCAAATTTTTTTAATAATCCTTCCTCAAAATTAATATTGGTTGGTGTAACCGGTACAAACGGAAAAACAACGATTGCAACCCTGTTACATCAATTATTTATTTTGTTGGGGTACAAAACAGGGCTTTTATCAACCATTCAAAATAAAATAAACGAACAAGATATTCCTGCAACTCATACAACGCCTGATGCTCCGAAAATTAATGAAATCATTAGTAAAATGATTGATTCGGGCTGTTCGTATTGTTTTATGGAGGTAAGCTCTCATGCTATTGATCAGAACAGGATTGCAGGGCTTGATTTTGCCGGAGCAATATTTACAAATATTACACACGATCATTTGGACTATCATAAAACATTTAAAAATTATTTAAGGACAAAAAAACGATTTTTTGACCTGCTGCCTTCAAGTGCTTTTGCTTTAAGCAATATTGATGATAAAAATGGGAAAATCATTCTTCAAAATACAAAAGCTAAGTCAAAAACATATAGTTTAAAACATAAGTCGGATTTCAAATGCAAAATAATTGAAAATCAAATTGAGGGTTTGCAATTAAATATTGACGGTGAAGATGTTTGGTTTAGAATAATAGGGAATTTTAATGCATATAATTTATTAGCAGTATATGCAACTGCCATTTTACTCGGCGAAGAGAAATCAAAAGTTTTAACTGCGCTCAGCAGCCTGAAAACAGTTGAAGGAAGATTTGAATACATAAAAACGAAAAATAATATTATTGCAATAATAGACTATGCTCATACACCTGATGCACTTAAAAATATTTTAGATGCTATTTCGGCAATCAGGACAAAAAATGAACAGCTAATTACTGTTGTAGGAGCAGGTGGCGACCGTGATAAAAAGAAACGAAGTCTTATTGGAAAAGTTGCAGCCGAAAAAAGTGATAAAGTAATACTTACTTCTGATAATCCCCGCTCGGAAGTCCCCGAACAAATAATTGAAGAAATTAAAAATGGTGTTGATCCGGTTAATTATAAAAAAGTAATTTCAATAACCAACAGGAAAGAAGCTATAAAAACAGCGTGTGTTTTGGCAAGGGCGGGAGATATTATTCTTGTGGCTGGAAAAGGTCATGAAAAATATCAGGAAATCAAAGGGATAAAATATCCATTTAATGATAAACAAATTTTAAAAGAATATTTATAGATGTTTTATTATATATTTCAATATTTAGAAGATACATTTCATTTTCCCGGAGCACAGGTGTTTCAGTTTATTACATTCCGTGCAGCACTGGCAGTGATTACATCATTAATTATTTCATTGCTTTTCGGTAAAAGATGGATTAAATACCTGAACAAAAAGCAGGTTAGTGAAACTGTAAGGGACCTTGGACTGGAAGGACAGATGGAAAAACAAGGAACTCCAACCATGGGCGGACTAATAATTTTAGCTGCAATTTTAATCCCGACTTTATTATTTGCAAGATTAGACAATGTTTATATCCTTTTAATGCTTTTTACAACAGTATGGCTTGGATTAATAGGATTTACCGATGATTATATAAAAGTATTCAAAAAAAATAAAAAAGGACTTGCAGGAAAATTTAAAATAGCCGGACAGATAATTCTCGGACTGGTTATAGGTGCAACAATGTATTTTAGTGATGCAGTGGTAATCCGTGAAAAAATTCCTGAAACTAAAATTGTCACACAAAATATTACCGAAAATACTATCGGGTCAAATGAAACAGCAAATTATTTTACTAAAGAATCGATTAAATCAACCAAAACAACCATTCCGTTTGTAAAAAACAATGAACTCGATTACGCAATATTATTGTCGTGGTTGGGTGATGGCTATCAAAAATGGGCATTCCTGATTTTTATTCCAATAGTAATTCTAATAATAGCTGCAGTTTCCAATGGTGCTAACCTGACAGATGGAATGGATGGTCTTGCTACAGGGACTTCGGCAATAATCGGGGCAACTCTGGGAATACTTGCGTGGGTTTCAGGTAACATCATCTTCGCAAATTATTTAAACATAATGTACATACCAAATACGGGCGAGCTGACAATTTATGTTAGTGCGTTTGTTGGTGCCTGTATCGGATTTTTGTGGTACAATTCTTATCCCGCACAAATTTTTATGGGTGATACGGGAAGCCTGACAATTGGTGGTATTATTGCCGTTTTTGCAATAATAATCCGTAAAGAATTATTAATTCCGATTTTATGCGGGATATTTTTAGCAGAGAGCTTTTCGGTAATACTACAGGTTAGTTATTTCAAGTACACAAAACGAAAATATGGCGCTGGAAAAAGAATTTTTAAAATGTCGCCATTGCATCATCATTTCCAGGTATTAGGTTACCCCGAACCTAAAATTGTTCAACGGTTTTTTATTGTTGGGATAATGCTTGCAGTGCTGACGATAATAACATTAAAACTAAGATAAAGAATTAGTATACAAAAAATTGAATGAGCAAAAACAAGATAGTTATACTTGGAGCCGGAGAAAGTGGCGTTGGGGCAGCCGTTTTGGCTAAAGTTAAAGGCTTTGATGTTTTTGTTTCTGATAAAGGAAAAATTGAAAAAAAATATAAGAACGTTCTTTCACAATATGATATTGAATTTGAAGAGGGAAAGCATTCTGAAAAATTGATTTTACAGGCTGAAGAGGTTATTATAAGTCCCGGAATTCCCGATAATGTGCCCGTAATAAAATCGCTTGTGCAAAAAGGAATAAAAATAATATCCGAAATTGAATTTGCAGGCAGATACACTAATGCAAAAAAAATTTGCATAACGGGAAGCAACGGTAAAACCACTACTACATTGCTTATCCATCATATTTTTAAAAATGCAGGTTTAAATGCAGGATTAGCAGGAAATGTTGGACAAAGTTTTGCAATGCAGGTGGCAACTAAAAATTACGACTATTATGTGCTTGAGATCAGTAGTTTTCAATTAGACGGTATGTATGATTTTAAGGCTGATATTGCTGTTATTTTGAACATAACACCCGACCATTTAGACAGATATAATTACAATTTTCAGAATTATACAGATTCAAAATTCAGGATTCTTCAAAATCAAACCAACGATGATTTATTTATTTATTGTATGGATGATAAGGTAATAATTGATGAAATAAGCAAAAGAAAAATTTTATCAAAAACTTATCCTTTTACTATACAAAAAAATATATCAAACGAAGGAGCATATTTATCAGAAAATAACATAATTATTAATATCAAATCAACAAGATTTATTATGACATTAGAAGAATTAGCATTACAGGGAAAACATAATATTTATAATTCAATGGCTGCCGGTATTTCTGCAAGGCTTTTAGATATCCGTAAAGATACAATAAAACAATGCTTGTCGGATTTTCAGAATGTGGAGCACCGGCTTGAATATGTGGCTACTATCCATGGTATTGAGTTTATTAACGATTCAAAGGCAACTAACATTAATTCAACATGGTATGCCCTTGAAAGTATGGATAGACCTGTGATTTGGATTGCCGGAGGAATTGATAAAGGCAATGATTATAATATTTTAAGAAGCTTGGTGAGAAAAAAAGTTAAAGCAATTGTTTGTCTTGGTGTGGAGAATAAAAAAATTTACAATGCTTTTGCTGATGATGTTGAAACAATTGTTGAAACAATATCAGCAAATGATGCAGTTAAAACAGCTTTTAATTTTGCTGAAAAAAATGAGATAGTGCTTTTATCTCCTGCCTGTGCCAGTTTTGATTTATTCAATAATTATGAAGATCGCGGAAAGAAATTCAAAAAAGCTGTTAATGAATTGTAAAATATTAATAAAATGACATTTTTGTTAAAAAATATTAAAGGTGATAAAATAATCTGGGCAGTAGTGATTATACTGTCAATTTTTTCAATTTTGGCTGTTTATAGTTCAACAGGAACTTTGGCATATAAATATCAATCGGGTAATACAGAATATTATATGATTAAGCATATGTTGATCTTATTTTTTGGTTTTGTATTAATATATCTCGCCCATTTAATAAAATATGTATATTATTCACGAATTTTTCAGTTTGCATTATACATAGCTGTTCCTTTACTGATTTTAACTCTTATTATTGGTTTGAATCTTAATGAAGCCAGGCGTGAACTACCATTGCCGTTTAATCTTACTTTTCAAACATCCGACTTTGCAAAGCTTACCTTAATAATGTATTTAGCCCGGTTACTTTCAAAAAAACAAGATCAGATTAAAGATTTTAAATCAGCTTTTATTCCGATAATGCTACCTATTTTAATCGTTTGCGGATTGATACTACCGGCAAATTTTTCTACTGCTGCCCTTCTGTTTACAACAAGTTTGGTTTTAATGTTTATCGGAAGAGTAAATTTAAAATATATATTTTCTTTAATAGGAATAGGAGTTGTAGCTATATTAATTATGATAATTCTGACGAGGGTTTATCCTGATATTTTACCACGTTCAAATACATGGAGTAGCAGGTTAAATACATTTTTTAGTGGTGATAAAATACAAGACAGAGATAAAGTATATCAGGTTGAACAATCAAAAATAGCTATCGCATCAGGAAAACTTTTCGGTAAGGGACCAGGTAACAGTACTCAACGCAACTTTTTACCACATCCATACTCTGATTTTATATTTGCAATTATTCTTGAGGAATACGGACTTGCCGGAGGTGCATTTGTAGTTTTATTGTATTTGATTTTATTTTTCAGGGCAGTAAAAATTGTAACCAGGATACCACGAAAATTCGGGGCATTTTTAACTATCGGGGTTAGTTTTAGCCTTGTTTTTCAGGCTATGATTAATATGGGAGTTGCAGTAAATCTTTTACCGGTAACAGGTCAGACATTACCACTGGTAAGTATGGGCGGAACTTCAATATGGTTTACAAGTTTGGCAATTGGAATAATATTAAGTGTAAGCAAAGAAATTGGGAAAAGTGAAGATATTATTAAAGAAACAAGATATGCATCAGCATAAAAAAATAAAAGTTATTATAAGTGGGGGAGGAACCGGTGGACATATCTTCCCGGCTATTGCTATTGCAAATGCTCTAAAAAAAAAGCTTGAAGATTGTGAAATATTATTTATAGGTGCTAAAGGAAGAATGGAGATGGAAAAAGTTCCGGCTGCAGGATACCAAATAGAAGGACTTTGGATCAGCGGTTTACAAAGAAATTTATCTGCTAAAAATCTGTCGTTTCCGTTCAAGGTGATTGCAAGTTTAATGAATGCGAAAAAAATTATCAAAAAATTTAATCCCGATGTTGTTGTTGGTGTTGGGGGATATGCAAGTGGTCCGACTTTAAAAGTTGCAACAGGAAAAGGAATACCCACTTTAATTCAGGAGCAAAATTCATTTCCGGGAATAACTAACCGTCTTCTGGCAAAATCGGTTAGCAAAATATGTGTTGCTTATGATGGTATGGATAAATATTTTCCGTCATCAAAAATTATTTTAACAGGAAATCCTGTCAGGCAGGAAGTGATTGATTTGAAAGGGAAAAAAGATAAGGCATTTGAATATTTCAACCTTTTACCTGCCAATAAAGTTTTGCTTGTTGTCGGCGGAAGCCAGGGAGCAAAATCTATCAACAAGGCAATTCATAAAAATCTGGATTTGATTATTAAAAATAATATCCAGTTGATATGGCAAACAGGTAAATATTATTTTTCTACAGCCAATGAAATAAAAACTACAGATTGCAGCTATGAAGAAAATATCAGAGTAGTAGAATTTATTTCAAGGATGGATTATGCATATGCTATTGCGGATGTGGTTATATCACGTGCAGGAGCAATTGCAATAACCGAATTATGTGCAGTAAAAAAACCTTCTGTATTAGTTCCTTTACCGACAGCTGCCGAGGATCATCAAACAAAAAATGCAATGGCATTGGTTAATAAAAATGCTGCAATATTGGTAAAAGACAATGAAGCAAACGAAAAGTTAGCAAAAACAGCAATTGATTTGATAAATAATGAGGATAAAAAAATGCAGTTTATGGAAAATATGGGCAGGTTTGAAGTGAAAAATTCGGCTGAAATTATTGCAGATGAAATTATTGATTTATCAGTTTAATGGATTTGAGCAAATTACATAGGGTTTATTTTCTTGGCATCGGAGGCATTGGCATGAGTGCACTGGCACGTTATTTCCGGAGCAAAGGTATTATTGTGAGCGGCTATGATAAATCACAAACTCCTTTGACAAATAAATTGATTGATGAGGGAATAAAAATCCATTTTGAAGATAATATTGATTTGATTCCCCGAAATATTGATCTGGTAGTTTACACCCCTGCCATACCTGAATCTAATAAAGAATATCAATATTTTGTCAATAATAATTTTGAATTAAAAAAAAGGGCGGAAGTTCTGGGGAAAATTACTCATGATAAATTTACAATTGCTGTAGCCGGAACACATGGTAAAACAACAATTTCATCAATAATTGCTCATATATTAAAATTTGCGGGTCATAATATTACTGCGTTGATTGGTGGCATCTGCAAAAATTATAATTCAAATTTTATTACTTCGGAAAACACTGAGGTTTTTGTTATTGAAGCAGATGAATACGACCGCTCATTTTTAACACTGCATCCTGATATTGAAGTAATTTCTTCAATTGATGCCGACCACCTTGATATTTACGGATCAAAGAAATATCTGAATGAATCTTTTAAGTTGTTCGCTGAACAAATTAAATCAAATGGCAGGCTAATAATCAAAAAAGGAATTGATTTAACAGTTAAAGCTGAAAGAATTTTATATTATTCAGCAACTTGTAAGGCAGATTTTTATTCTTCAAATATCAGGGTTGAAGGTAGTAAATACCTTTTTGATTTAAATTTTAAAAATTCACATATTAAAAATATAAATTTTAAAATACCAGGAAAGCATAATATTGAAAATGCAGTCGCAGCATCAGCAGTTGGAATTGAAATGGGAATTAAAAAAGAAAAAATTAAAGAAGCATTGGAAACATATTCAGGTGTTAAAAGAAGATTTGACATAAAAATTCAAAATCCGGATATTATTTATATTGATGATTATGCTCATCATCCTGAAGAATTAAAAGCTTGCATTTTATCTGTTAAAGAGCTATATCCTGATAAAAAAATAACAGGAATATTTCAGCCGCATTTATTTACCAGGACAAAAGACTTTGCTGATGAATTTGCCAAAAGTCTT
Organism: Bacteroidota bacterium; assembly: GCA_015222115.1. Taxonomy (GTDB): domain Bacteria; phylum Bacteroidota; class Bacteroidia; order Bacteroidales; family JADFUO01; genus JADFUO01. The sequence continues at coordinate 10,298 of JADFUO010000288.1, forward strand.
GACTTGCTTGATAAAGTGATACTGCTAAACATTTATCCTGCAAGAGAGTTGCCAATAGAAGGAGTAAGTTCAGAAATGATTCTTGAAAAAATTAAAATTAAGAATAAAAAAATATGCTCAAATATTAAAGTATTTGAAGAATTGAAAAATAATAAGCCCGAAGTTCTGCTTACTCTGGGAGCGGGAGATATTGATCAATTGGTTGAACCTATTAAAAATATATTACAAAGCTGATGAAAAGATTTTTTTTCATATTAATCTGGGTAATTTTTGTTACAGGTATAATTGTTTTACTGGGATTTGTTAATGCGGAATACAAAAACAGCAAGTGTAATGATTTTGTAGTTTCAATTGATATTAACAATTCTGACTGTTTTATAACCGAAGATGAGATAAAATTGCAGGTTTACCAGTCGTTTGATTCGTTAAAAGGGAAGTTGCTTTCGGAAATAAATACTGAAGAAATTGAAAGCATGATTAATGAAAATCCTTATATAGAACAAGCCAATGTTTATTTTACCGTTAACGGGAAATTAAAAATTGATGTTGTTCAACGAAAGCCGGTTGTACGAGTAATTACTAAATCAAATCAAAATTTATATATTGATGTTAATGGTGTTTTAATGCCGTTAAATAAGAATCATGTTGCAAGAGTTTTAATTGCAAGCGGAAACATTGGTAATTCGCTTTTACCTCCCGCAAAACTAAAACTACAAACCGATTCATTAGATCAAAATCAGGTTTTATTTAAGATTTATTCGTTAGCAAAATTTATCAATAATAATAAATTTTTAAATGCCCAGATTGAACAGATTTACATAAATAAAGAAAACTGCATTGAATTAATCCCGAAAGTTGGTAAACATCTTATCATATTCGGAGATATTGATAATATGGAAGAAAAATTTGAAAACCTGATAGCTTTTTATAAAAATGGGCTTAGCAAGGTTGGTTGGGACAAATACAAAAAAATCAATTTAAAATATAAGAACCAAGTTGTATGTACAAAAAAATAAAGAAATGGAAACATCAGAAATAATTGTTGGATTAGATATTGGCACTACAAAGATTGCAGCAATTGTGGGACGTCGCAATGAACATGGTAAGATTGAAATTTTGGGTTACGGGAAAACACAGTCAATAGGTGTAAGAAGAGGTGTTGTTTCAAATATTGAAAATACTGTGCAATCAATTAAAACAGCCATTGAAGAAGCCAATCAAAGATCAGGAGTTGATATTGAATATGTCAACGTAGGTGTTGCGGGCCAGCATATAAAAAGTATTCAGCATCACGGAAGCATCATCCGCGAAAACAATGACATTGAGATAAGCCAGGAGGATATTGACATCTTGAATAATAACATGTATAACCTGAATATGAGTCCCGGAGAAGAGATCATTGAAGTGATTCCGCAGGAATATATAATTGATGCAGAGCAGGGGATAAAACAACCTATAGGTATGTTGGGAAATTCACTTGAAGCAAATTTTCATATAATCATCGGGCAAACCGCAGCAGCAAAAAATATTTATAAATGCGTAAGGAAAGCCGGCCTTGAAGTTGTTGACCTGATACTTGAGCCGATTGCCTCAGCCGAAGCTGTACTCGGCGAAGAAGAAAAAGAAGCAGGTGTAGTTTTGGTTGATATTGGTGGTGGTACAACGGATATTGCTATTTTTCAGGATGGTATAATCAGGCATACTGCAGTTATACCTTTCGGGGGAGATATTATTACCGAAGATATTAAAGAAGGATGTACAATAATTATAAAACATGCTGAGGAACTTAAAGTAAAATTTGGTTCAGCACTGGCAAGCGAAAATAAAGAAGAAGAAATTGTAGCAATACCCGGATTAAGGGGAAGACGACCTAAGGAAATTACTTTAAAAAATCTTGCTAATATTATTCAGGCAAGGATGGAAGAGATTATTGAACATATTTATTACGAAATAAAAAATTCGGGATACGAAAAAAAATTGATTGCAGGAATTGTACTTACAGGTGGTGGTGCACAGTTAAAACATATTGCCCAACTTACTGAATTTATGACAGGAATGGATACAAGAATCGGCTATCCGAACGAACATCTTGCCAGCGAAGTACCCGAAGAAACAATAAGCCCAATGTATTCAACAGGTATTGGGTTGGTTATTGAGGGCACCGCAAGATATTTGAA